>CAMNAY010000074.1 GCA_946531975.1 uncultured Ruminococcus sp.
AGCGCCTCCCCTCTTTCTTGGGTTGTCCCTCTCGCATTCGCGCCCCGCGCCCAGTGAAAATAAACATTCGGACATATAATCAAGATCATAAAGCTGAAATCATATGATAAATTCCGATTTATCTTAGCAACCGTAAAAAATGCAATGCCCCGAAGCGCTTTTGTGAAACGCTTCGGGGCAAAACTTCTATATGAGTACCGGCATAATTCTTCGGGGGTTTTGTATTACCATGTTTTCCGCTGCATTGCTTCGCTGAGCATCACAGAATAGGATTCATAGCGGCTCTGCGGAATCAGTCCGCTGCTGACGGCATTCCGCACTGCGCAGTCCGGTTCCCGCAGATGCCGGCAGTCGGCATATTTGCACGGTTCCCCGACAGCAGCGATTTCGGGGAAGCAGCCGGCAAGTTCATCCGGTGCGATGAGCGCATAGCTTTCGGTCTCGAAGGTTGAGAAGCCGGGCGTATCAGCGACGCGGCCGCCGTGTGGCAGCGTATAGAGCGCGGTTTCGCGGGTTGTATGTCTGCCTCTGCCGAGTTTTTTGCTGATATCGCCGGTTTCGAGCTGAAGGCTGACATCGAGCGCATTGAGCAATGTTGATTTCCCGACGCCGGAATTTCCGGTGAAGGCGCTGACTGCGCCCTCCAGCGCATCATAGACCGCTCTGACGGATTCCTGCCTGTCGTAGTCCACGAAATAGATCGGGAAGCCGGTATTGCGGTAGATTGCGGCATAGCGTTCCGCATCGGCGAGATCAAGCTTGGTAAAGACCAGCACCGGCTGAATTGACTTATAGACACAGACCGCGAGGAAGCGGTCGAGCAGAAGCAGATTCGGCGCGGGGTCGCAGACAGACAGCACAAAGAACAGCTTGTCGAGATTTGCGAGCGGCGGGCGGATCAGTTCATTTTTCCGCGGTTCGATCTCCGTGATGCACTCGCTGTCGAAGATCACACGGTCTCCGGTGCAGGGCGAGATTCCCTTTTTGCGGAAAATGCCGCGTGCCTTGCACTGGCAGAGAGAGCCGTCGGGGGACTCTACTGTGTAAAGTCCCCCGACCGCTTTGATAATCAATCCGTTCATCAGGCGATTACTCCTGCGGAGCAGCAGCTGTCTGATCCGGCGGTGTGACCGGCTGTGCGGAAGTCTGCGTCGGCTGTGTCTGCGACTGCGGCGGCTGTGCGGAAGTAGACGTTGCGGTCGCCTTGCGGAGGCCGTCAACGGCATCGAAAGCGCCGTTAATGTCATAGCTCAGCGGCGTAGACGTACCGGATTCAAAGTCAATGCGGTAGGTTCCGATTCTTGCTTCCTTGCCGTTCGATTCGTTGAACAGCATTGCGATCATATCGTGCTGGCCGGTACCTTCAATGTTCAGATTGGTTGTACCGCTTGCATATTCCGGATTAAACTGGCTGGTATTCGCCATTTCAGCGCCGCCCTCATAGAGAACGATCTTGAACAGACCGGCAGCCGTAGGCGGGATTGCGAAGGCGACTCTGACGCTCTTTGCCTTTGCCTTACCGGTTGAGACCTTGAGCATGATCGGTGTACCTTCGGTGACCTCCTCGCCCGGATCGACGTTCTGGTTCAGAACCGTGCCCTCCGGCGAGCTGTCATCGACCTCCTCCTTACCGACGACCAGACCGAGGCTCTCTGCGGTAGTACGCGCGAGATCCCACTTCATCTGGAGGAAGTTCGGGACGACGACATTATCCTTATTCTGACCCTTGGAGACAACGACACGGACGAATTCGCCCGGCGTCAGCTCGCAGGGACCCTTCGGATCGGTGGAGATGATCTTACCCTCCTCGACTTCATCATCGAACGCATTTCGGCGGTCGATCTGCAAGCCGCTGGAGAGAATCTGTGTTTCAGCGGTGACATAGTCCCAGCCGGTGAGATCCGGGAGCGGAACCTTTCTTGCACCGAGGGAGACCTTGACGTGAACCTCAGCGCCCTTCTTGACCGGGTCATTCGGCTTGATGTCCTGATCGAAGATCTTATCCTTTTCGTAGTCGGAGTATTCCGAGCTGACGATCTTGATCTTGATCTGGTCTCCGAACTGAAGTTCTGCTTCCTGATAGTCCATACCGATCAGCGTCGGCATCAGTTTTTCCTCTGCGGTGTTGCCGCTTCCGTCATTGCGGAGCATCTTGGAGAGGACCTGTGTAAACAGGACCGCCGCGATGACGATTACGACAATGATGACTGCACTGAGGATCGGCACGAACAGGGATCTGCTCTCCTCATATTCTTCCTCGTCGTCCTCATCCTCGTCCTCATCGTCATAGTAGACGTCATCCTCGTCGCCGTAGTATTCCTCCTCCTGCTGACGCTCGTCATAGTACGGATCCTCGTCCCCGTAATAAGCGTCGTCCTCAGGCGGATAGTCGTCCTCCGGCGAATCTGCGGGACCGTAGAAGCGGTCGGACTGCTGATCCTCCGGCAGCTCCTCCGGCTCGGTCTCACCGAACAGCTCCGGATAGTAACCGAAGACGCCTTCCGGATTCTCCTTGAAGGTCTGGAGATCGTCCATCATGTCTCTTGCGGACTGATAGCGGTCCTTGGGGTCCTTTTCCATTGCCTTGAGGATAATCTCCTCCAGACCGATCTGGATATCGGGGCGAATGGTATGGGGCTGCGGAACCTTTGCCTGCATGTGCATGACAGCGATGCTGACGGGATTATCGGTATCGAAGGGCTTTTTGCCGGTGAGCATTTCATAGAGCATGACGCCGACGGAATAGAGGTCGCTCTTTGCGTCGGTGGCGCCGCCTCTTGCCTGCTCCGGGCTGATATAGTGTACCGTACCGATTGCCTTATCGGTGCCGGTTTTGCCGTCCTCGCGCGCGAACTTGGCGATGCCGAAGTCCATGACCTTAATGGTGCCGTCGCGGAGCATCATAATGTTCTGCGGCTTGATGTCGCGGTGGACGATGCCCTTGCTGTGTGCATGCTGCAAAGCACGCAGAATCTGAAGAATGAAGTGAACTGCGTCCTTCCAGCCGAGCTGTCCCTGCTGCTCCATATACTCATTCAGGGTAATACCGTCAATATACTCCATGACGATGAACTGAATGCGCTCAGAGAAGCCGACATCGAAGATCTTGACGATATTCGGGTGGCTCAGCACGGCGATCGCCTTGGATTCGTTGCGGAACCGGCGCAGGAATTCCTCATTTTCGGCAAATTCCTTCTTCAGGATCTTGACAGCGACTGTCTTATTATCGACAACATCCGTTGCACGATAGACATCCGCCATTCCGCCCTCGCCGATCAGCTCCGTGATCTCATAACGGCCGTCCAGCTTCTTTCCGATGTTCTTGTCGTTGCGTTCTTTTTCCATCTCGAACCTCCGTGCCGGATCGAACCGGCATTACTGATTTCTAACTGCCACTGGGTTGCCTGTGAATCATATCAATCATCATTGTGCCATTGTGCCCTTGCAGACGGCACAAGGATATGCGGGAAAGGATTAGGATTCCTCCGCGGCATCGTCCTCGCACTGTGTGAGGAGGATGACGGAGATATTATCTCTGCCGCCTGCTTCATTCGCCTGCGCGATGCAGCATTCGGGGACCTGTTCGGCGGGGCTGCTGCGGCAGATCTGTTCGATCTGTTCTTCCGTGAGCATGCCGTAGAGTCCGTCGGAGCAGAGCAGGAGCATATCGCCCACCTGAAGCGGAACGGTCTGCGTATCGCTGAGGACGCGGCTTGAGACGCCGACAGCGCGGACCAGTTCATTGCGCCGGATATGGGTGGCGCGTTCCTCCGCGGTGATCTCACCGCGTTCATAGAGCAGCTGCACGACGGTATGGTCGGTCGTGAGCTGTGTGATTCCGCCGTCTGCGGGGAGCAGGTAGGCTCTGGAATCACCGATATTGACCAGACATGCGGTATCGTTTCTTGCGAAGATGCCGACCAGCGTGGTTCCCATGCGGGACGGGGTGTCGCCGTATACGGCGGCTCTGTAAACCTTCTGGTTCGCATCGGCAGCACTGGCGCGGAGCAGGTCGCAGACCTCCTCAGCGGGCATACCGGTCTGATAGTTTGCGCAGAAATATTCTTCCGCTGCGGCAACAGCGATTTTGCTGGCGGTGCTGCCGTTCTGCATTCCGCCCATGCCGTCGCAGACGAGCGCGAGCACACCGTCGGCAAAGGCTTCTGCGCGCAGGGAGTCCTGATTTTCCTGCCGGACTCTGCCGATATCACAGCCGAGAAATGCTTTCAATGCAGCTCACCACTCTTTCTCTTATTGCTCCGCGGCGGGAGCCTTCTCATGTTCCTGTTCGATCTGATCGCGTCTGAGCTGCCCGCAGGCGGCTTTGATATCGTCGCCGAGGGTGCGTCTGACGGTCGCGTTGATGCCTTCGTTCATGAGAAACTGCCGGAATCTCGCCGCATGACCGGCGGTGAACCCGGTACCGGCGACCGGATTGACGGGAATGAGGTTGACATGCGGGTGCTGACCGGGGAAGACCGGTCTGAGACGTTTTGCGAGGATTTTTGCCGCTTCCGCCGAATCGTTTTCGCCGGCGATGACGGCATATTCAAAGGTAATCCGTCTGCCTGTACGCTTAAAATAGTATGAGCAGGCGGCGAGCAGTTCATCCAGCGGATATCTGCGGTTCACGGGCATGAGCGCCGAGCGGACGCTGTCCTCTGCGGCATGAAGCGAGACAGAGAGCGTCAGCGGGAGCTGTTCCTCCGCGAGCGCTTTGATTTTCGGGACGAGCCCGCAGGTTGAGAGCGTCACATGCCTGAGGCTGAGGTTCCGCCCCTCCTTGCAGGAGATCAGTCTGAGGAACTGCATCACATTGTCGTAGTTATCGAGCGGCTCACCGATGCCCATCAGAACGACGCCGGAGATCTGTTCGGATTCCGGTCTTCCCGCATCCGCGCCGTAGATCTGCATGAGCATTTCGGAGGGCGTGAGATTGCGGATAAACCCCAGCGGAGCCGAGGCGCAGAACTGACATCCCATCTTGCAGCCGACCTGTGTCGAAATACAGGCGGTCACGCCGTGGTGATAGACCATGCGGACCGTTTCGACGCAGTTGCCGTCAGAGAGCCTATATAGATATTTTACAGTATCATCGACACAAGAATCAAGCTTTTGCCGAATCTTTGGCAGGTTTATATAAAACCGCTCATTGAGCTGAGACTGAAACTGTTTAGAAAGTTCTGTCATTTGCGCGAAGTCGAAGACTCGTTTTACGTGGAGCTGCCTGAAAATCTGCTTTGCACGGAAGGCAGGAGCGCCCATGGCTTTGATCTCGGCTTCAAGCTGTGCCGGGAGCAGGCTCATGATATCGGTTTTCTGCTGCTCCATTGCTTCAGACCTCCTCTATATAGAATGACAGAAAAAAGCGCAGTTTGGTTACTTTTCGCGCCGCATCCGTGCGATGAAAAATCCGTCGCTGCCGAGCATGGCAGGAAAGAGCGTTGTCATTTCCTGTCCGTATGCAGCCAGCGCAGGATACGCCTGCCACGGCAGTTCGGCGTGAAATTCGGGATGCGCCGCAAGGAATCTGCGGACGACCGCCTCATTTTCGCGTTTCAGCACGGTGCAGGTGGAATAGACGAGGACACCGCCCGGCTTGACGGCTTTTGCGGAAGCTTCGAGAATCCGGAACTGGATCTCCGGCAGACCGGCAGCCTCGTCCGGTGATTTATAGCGGATCTCCGGCTTTCTGCGGATGACGCCGTAGCCGGAGCAGGGGACGTCGCAGAGGACGCGGTCAGCTGCCGGCTTATCGGTTTGCCGCGCATCGCCCGCCTGTGCGGTGATGCAGGTAAGACCGAGCTTCTGTGCGCCCTGCCGGATGAGACCGGCGCGCTTCTCATGCAGGTCATAGGCAAAGACTTTGCCGCGGTTCTGCATCAGCTGAGCAACGGTAAAGGTTTTGCCGCCGGGTGCCGCACAGACGTCGAGCACCGTATCATCGGGCTTGGGATCGAGTGCGAGGCAGCAGAGCTGCGAGGCGAGATCCTGCACATGCATGATCCCGTCTTCGGGATGCTGACCGCGTGCCAGCAGATAGGCATCGGGGATGCCGGAAACCGGTTCGGCACCGGTCTGTCTGCGGAATTGCGCATCATCGAGCCGGAGCGGATTGCGCCGCACATAGACGGGCGGGACCTCCAGCGAATTTTCGAGGAACGCGGTCACGGTCTGTGCATCATAGTCCTTGCAGAGCAGTTCGAGCAGCGGCACCGGCACGGAGTACGTGACGGACATCGCCCGGACTGCGTCCTCCGGCAGCGGGATTTGTTTCCCGCTGCGGAGAAATCCGCGCAGCACGGCATTGACCATACCGGCGGCGCTGGTTTTTTTGAGTTTTTTGACGGCTTCGGTCCAGAGATTGACCGCAGCCGATTCCGGCGTGCGGAGCCGGAGCAGCTCATAGATGCCGCAGCGCAGAACGCAGAGGACCTCGCGGTCGAGCTTCTGCGGCGGCCGCTTGGAATACGCCGCGATACAGGCATCGAGCGTCAGCATCCGTTCAAAGACGCCGCGGTAGAGTGCCGTACAGAGCGCAGCATCCTGAGGCGAAAGCGCAGGATGTTCCGCGAGCGCGCCGGTGAGTGCGAGATTGGAATAGCTGTTTGCGGCGAGCGACCGGATCAGTGTCCGGACGCAGAGCAGCCGCGCATCCAGTCCGATCATCTGCGGTTGCGGATTGCGAGCAGACGGAGCAGGTGCAGCAGGGAGACTGCGACAGCAGCGACATAGGTCATCGCAGCCGCATTGAGCATCTCTTTGGTGCAGGAGACCTCCTCATTGCTGAACATACCGCTGTTTCTGAGGTCATTGACCGCTCTGGCGCTTGCGTTGAATTCAACGGGCAGCGTGACGAGCTGGAAGAAGATGACCGCGCAGAAGGCGATGATGCCGAGCGTGATGAGATTCGGCGCACTGCAAATGATGCCGAACAGCACGAAGAAATAGGAGATCCAGGAAGACACGTTCGTCGATTTGACGATTGCGCTGCGGATGCGGACGGGGGTGTAGCCCTCGGCATGCTGCACCGCGTGACCGGCTTCGTGCATTGCGATGCCGACCGCCGCGACGGACGCGACATTGAACACATCCTCCGAGAGGCGGATGGTGTTCGTTGAGGGATCATAGTGATCGGTGAGGCTTCCGGGGATCGGCTCAATCGTGACATTGTAGATGCCGTGCGACATGAGCATCTGTCTTGCGGCTTCGGCGCCGGTCAGCCCGCGGGAGTTTGCGACCTTCTTGTATTTGCTGAAGGTCATGCGGACATGAGCCGAAGCAATCAGCGTAATCAGAACAGAAATAATAACAGGAATCCAATACATAGAGGAACACTCCTTTCAGGTTTATTCCGCGGCGGTGAAGCAGTCGCCTGCCTGCACGCGGAAGCCGCGGAGGAAATCGGAAACCGGCATCGCTCTGCCGCCCTCTGCCTGCATGATCTCCGGACGGACGCAGCGTCCGTCTCCGCAGACAAATGTGCAGGTATCGGGGTCGGTGACCGTTCCGGCGGGGGCATCTGCATGCAGGTCTGTCAGCACGCAGCGGTGCAGCTTGACGCGCTTGCCGTTGAGCATGGCAAAG
>CAMNAY010000075.1 GCA_946531975.1 uncultured Ruminococcus sp.
GGAGCCGATGTTGCGGGCAATCCGTGAGACCAGCTGCACATGCAGTGCGCGCCGCGAGAGATCGTCATTGCGGTAGAAGGAAAAAACCTGTGTTTTGTCTGCATACCGGTTGTAGAAGGCACTGTTCAGGATCTTATCGGCATCCTTCGAGAAAGGCTGCCGATAGACCCGCGGAACGTCTGAGGGTCGGTCACAGCGCCGGATGACATCGGTGTTCTTGCAGGCATAGGGGGACATCTGTCCGGATGCCTGCTGTCGGATGATCTCCTGTTCCAATTCCTGCGGAAGATTTTCGTATGTTCGCATAGTTCACCGCCTGTTCTGTGTCGGTTTGTCGATCAGTGCGCACTGGGATGCAGGCAGCAGCTCAGTCAGGCACTTGTAAAATGCGGCGTTGATCTGAACGCCGGATGCGGTACGCGGGATGAGGTACCGTTTGCTCTGCATCATCCAGAAGCAGAGCGGAGTGTCACCTGCAAAGCGTTCTGCAAGCTCCAGCACTGCCTTTGCGGTTTTTGTGTCCTGATCCGGAATCTTGCAGCAAAGACGCTTCGCAGCAGCATAATCAGCAAAGTTCTGCTCGGTCATAATTCCGTCGCAGAACAGTCTGGATTCGTCGTCCTGTCGGGAAATCTTGCCTTTCATCCAGATGACGGTATCCGGTATCAGCAGCTTTTCAACACTCGGATATACCGACTGGAACACCAGTGTTTCCGTTGTGCCGGTGAAATCCTCGACAGTCAGGTAGCACATTTTGTCGCCTTTTTTCGTGATATGCGGACGGATGCCGCTGACCATGCACAGCAACATGACCTGCTGTCCGTGCTTCATTGACGGAAGATCTGCGATCTCCGGCAGCCGGAGCAGTGCAATCTGTGCGCGCCAGTGTGAGAGCGGATGTCCGGAGAGAAACAGTCCCGTGACATCTTTTTCCATTTTCAGCAGGATCTGGTCGGAGTATTCCGGCAGGGCAGGCGGCTGCATCACCGGTGCCTCAGTCTGTTCGTCACCGCCGAACAGCGAAAGCTGTCCGCTGAGGACACTGCGCTGCCGTGTACCGGCTGCATTCATCAGCTGTTCGTAGGTCTCGAGCATTTGACGGCGGTTCCAGCCCAGCCCGTCGAATGCGCCGGCTTGGATCATGCTTTCGACACAGCGCTTGTTGATCTCATTTCCGGTGCACCGTTCGCAGAAATCCTGCAAGGACCGGAATACGCCGTGTTCGGCACGTTCATGCAGAATCGTGCGGATTGCGCCGCTGCCCATGCCTTTGATTGCCAGCAGACCGAAGCGGATGCCCTCTCCGGAGGCTGTGAAGCCTTCTGCGCTGTAATTAACCGAAGGCGGCAGAACAGAAATCCCGCTTGACTCTGCCAGTGCAATATATTCGAGCAGCTTTGCCGTATAGCCCATGACCGAACTCATCAGCGCCGCAAAATACTCATGCGGATAGCGGCACTTCAGATATGCTGTCTCGTAAGCAACTCTGGCATACGCCGCAGCGTGCGATTTGTTGAAGGCATAGCTTGCAAATGCACTCATGCGGTCGAAAATGGCATTTGCAGTGTCCTCCGGCACGCCGTTCGCAACAGCGCCGCAGCAGGTGTCGTTGCCGTGCAGGAAAACCTCGCGCTCCTGTGCCATGACATCGTGCTTTTTTTTCGCCATTGCCCGCCGCACAAGGTCAGCGCGTCCGTAGGAGTAGCCGGCAAGCGCACGGCAGATCTCCATGACCTGTTCCTGATAGACGATGCAGCCGAAGGTCTCTTTCAGAATCGGCTCCAGCAGCGGGTGATCGTAATGAATCTTATGCGGATCGGAGCGCGCAGCAAGATACTGCGGGATGGATTCCATCGGTCCGGGGCGGTACAGCGAGATCACCGCTGTCAGATCGGGGATGCAGGTCGGTTTCATCTGCATCAGCACCCGCCGCAGACCGTCTGATTCCATCTGAAAGACACCGATGCTGTCGCCCATACCGAGCATGCGGAAGACGGCTGTGTCATCCTCCGGAATGTCCTTCATGCGGAAATCCGGCTTGCGCTTTTGAATGTTCCGCTCTGTTTCCCGGATCACAGTCAGGTTCCGCAGTCCGAGAAAGTCCATTTTCAGCAGACCGAGCTGTTCCAGAACGGTCATCGTATACTGTGTGACGATGCCGTCATCATTCTTTTGCAGCGGTACCTGCTCAGCAACCGGTACTGCCGAGATCACAACGCCTGCCGCATGGGTCGAGGCATGACGCGGCATGCCTTCCAGCTGCATCGCAAGCTGAAGCAGGTTCTGCACCTGCAAATTCTCGTCGTACAGCGCCCGCAGCTCTTTTGATTCTTTCAGCGCCTGTTCCAGTGTGATGCGGAAATCCTGCGGAATCAGCTTTGCGACCTGATCGCAGACTGCATAGGGCAGGTCGAGCGCTCTGCCGGTGTCACGGATTGCAGCGCGTGCCTTCAGCGTATCGAATGCGATGATCTGAGCAACATGATCGGCGCCGTAGCGGCTGGTCACATAATCAATGACGCGCTGGCGTCCTTCAATGCAAAAGTCTATATCAAAATCCGGCATGCTGACGCGCTCCGGATTCAGAAAACGCTCGAACAGCAGACCGTTTTTCAGCGGGTCGATGTCCGTGATGCCGATGCAGTAAGCACAAAGACTGCCTGCGCCGGAGCCTCTGCCCGGTCCGACCGGAATGTCATGTGACTTCGCATAATGCACAAAGTCCCAGACAATCAGGAAGTAGTCGATATAGCCCATGCGCGCAATGACGCCGATTTCATAGTTCAGACGCTCCAATGCTTCCTGCGCAGGTTCATCGCCGTAGCGGTCGTGCAGACCGTTCATGCAGAGCTGTCGGAAATAAGCGGCGGTGTCTGTTACACCCTCTGCCTTGTACTGCGGGAGCTGGATCACGCCAAATTGAAATTCAACTTTGCATCTTGCCGCGATCTCTGACGTATTGCGCAGTGCTTCGGGACAGTCTGCAAAGAGCTTGTTCATCTCCTCCGTGGATTTCAGATAGAATTCATCGTTCGGCATCACCATGGAGGAAGGTGCATTCAAGGTCGTACCGGTCTGAATACAGACCAGCAGGCGCTGCAATTTGGCATCGGATTTGCGGAGATAGTGCGCGTCATTGGAAGCGGCAAGGGGAATGCCGGTCTCTGATGAGAGCCGTTTCAGTCCGCGCATCAGGCGCAGGTCATCCGGCAGACCGTGATTCTGGATTTCCAGATAATAGTGATCTTTGCCGAACAGCGCATAGTCGCGCAGTGCGGCGGCTTTTGCCGCTTCGTAGTTGTCGCTGAGAATCAGTCGGCTGATCTCGCCTGCCATGCATCCGGAGAGCGCAATCAGCCCCTCGTGATAGGCTTCAAGCAGCTGCCGGTCTGCACGCGGGCGGTTATAGAAGCCTTCAATGCTCGCCTTTGAGACAATTTGCAGCAGATTCTGATAGCCTTTGTTGTTTTCACAGAGCAAAGTCAGGTGATAGGGCTTGCGGTCAGCGGGTGTTTCCTTGTCAAAGCGCGTCCGCGGTGCAACGTAGATCTCACAGCCTATGACCGGATGAATTCCGGCAGCCTTTGCCGCCTGATAAAACGATACAGCGCCGTACATGACACCGTGATCGGTGATCGCGACGGCGGTCTGTCCGTTTTCTTTGACGCGCTCCATGAGCTGTTCGATGCGGCAGGCACCGTCCAGCAGGGAATATTCAGTATGCACATGCAGATGCACAAACGGCTCCATTGCCGCACCTCCTCTCAGTTCGTTTGCGGGATTCAGTCTCCGAAGATCGTTTTTGCAGCGGCTTTCAGCTCGCTGAGCGAATGGATCGCTGCGTCACAGGCATCCGGCTTACCGAATCCGTATGCCGCATGGATGAACGGGATTTCCGCTTCCTTTGCAGCATCGGCATCGCCCTGCGTGTCACCGACATAAATGCAGTCGGTGATGCCCTGACGCTCCATCACAAGGCGGATATTCTGCCCCTTGGACATCCCGGTTCTGCCTGCGCTTTCAGAGTCACAGAACAGCTCAGAGAAGCCGCACTGGTTCAGATAGACCTCGATATAGCCGTCCTGACAGTTGCTGACGACGCCGAGCGCATAGTCCTTGGCAAGCTCGCTGAGAATTTCGCGCTCATTTTCGTAGATGTGTGCGGGGTGCGTTTGCAGAAATTCAATCTCGTGATTCATGCAGATTTCCATGACACGAAGCTGCTCGTCCTTTGGCAGTGCAGGCAGCATCATCGCTGCAATCACATCCATCATCTTTCCCATGAATCTGTGCATGTCATCTGTTGTGATGCGCTCCGGGCGGTTTGCAAGATGCTCCAGCGCATCGTTCCATGCCCATGTGACCTCAGCGGATGAGTCCCAGAGTGTACCGTCCAGATCAAAAAGGATTGCTTTTTTCATTTGTTCCTCCGTTGTATGTTGAATTTATTTCCACGGGCGTTTTCTGCCCGTCCAGCCTTTGTCCTTCCAGTATCGGACATCGGTGGGGTTAAAGCCGTTTTTCTGCATCATATGCATGATGAAGAACATGCCTTTGGTTTTGAGCGACGGCTTGACCGAACCGTTCCGTTTTTTGATTTTTGCGGCGATTGCTGATGTTTTCTTTTCAATCGCACGCTGCTTTTTGTCACTGACGCTGTCCCAGTCTGCCGCAGCGACTGCGCAGCCATAGCGATAGGTCCTCGCGATGCCCCAGAAAAACAGACTGTCTGCCATGTCCTTGTTCGTCGATTTCACACCGGCGCCTGCTGCGGTCGAAATGCACACGCCCTGCTTGCGGAACATTTTTTCTTCTGGGCGATGCACCATCCAGCGGTAGCCGTAATGGTCCAGAAATGCTTTCATTGCACCGGTCGCGTGGTATACATAGACCGGACTTGCGAGAATGACCACATCGGCGGCATCTATTGCAGCGGTGATCGGTGCGAGCTTCTGATAATGCGGGCATTTTGTCTCGCTTTCCGTGAAGCACTGCGTACATCCGAGGCAGAATTCGCCGAAATCGCGCGGCAGGAAGAATTCTGTCAGCTCTCCGCCGAGCTTCTCTGCAAGCTGATGTGCGATATGATAGGTCGAGCCTTTGTGACTTTGTCCGTGAATGATAACGGTTTTCATATTGATTGCTCCTGTATTGAATTCTCCGGCAGAAGCGGCATATGCTCTGCTTCAAGCCGGATGAAATAAACAAGCTGAAGCCACTGCGGCTCGTGCGCCATGACCGGACGCAGCTTTTCGAGGGTACGCTTGCCGGTTCTGCGGTCAAGCAGTGCAAACATGCGGACAAGTGCGTTCTCAGAGCTCCGGCTTTGTTCGATGCTCTGACTGTCAAACTCCGCAAAGGCGCGGTAAAAGTCGATCTGGAAGAATTCCCCGTCATGCAGCGCTTTCAGCGTTGCCTCATCCCATTTCACCGTGCTGTCGTCCGAATCAGAGGCGTTGTCGTAATAATGATGCCATTGTGCGGCCATGCGTTCAAAATAGTTGCTCTTAATCAGTTCGGCGCCGTCCAGCCGCAGTGCGACTCTGCCCTCGTCGCCGTCGTGCATTTTGTGGTAATTCGTAACGAAATAGGTCAGATGTCCGCGGAGGGATTCCGCGAGATATTCTGTTTCAAGTTTTTTGCGCATATAGGTGAATCGATGCATATCCGGTTATTCCTCCGATATTGCGTATTGTTCGTCCGTGATTTCCCCGATCACACTGCGCCCGCCGATCAGTTTGCAGACCAATACGGTGATGCCAGCCGCGCAGAGCAGCCCTGTGCTGACCGCAGCCCAGTCGCCGCCGGTCACGCCCGCGATATTATACAGTTCGTTGATCGCATCATGCAGCAGAATTGCAATCATCAATCCCTGCAAGCCCTGCCCGTACTGTATTTTTTTGTAGATCAGCACAGACAGTGCAATGTGAAAGCAGAGATTGCCGCCCGCGTTCAGAATGTGCATCAAGCTGAGCGGGAGCCCTCTTTCCGCATAACCCTGCAAGTTTGTTATGATCTGTTCGGCACGTTCGGCGGATTTCCCGTCTGTGAAATAGGAAAGCCCTTCACTGTTGTATGTTGTGCCGTAACCGTATACGCGGAACGACTGAATCCCGCGGATGATGCATTCGAGGCCTCCGTGACCGATGCCGTAACAGACTGCCGCCGCAGAGGAATGAACATCCGTAAGCGGAAAACGCATCGTAAGATACCGTCCGGCCTCCTCAAAGATGCAGACGGTGACCGCTGCGAACAGTGCGCGGCTTGCGGGCGGAGCGGAAAAGAACAGCAGATTGACCGTGAGATCATTGAACCGCGTCGCCAGAAAATAGGTGACAGCGCCGGCGGTCAGCGGAAACATGCGCAGAGCGCGAAACCGGAACATCAGATAGCACGCGGCAAGCGGCAGCATTACGCCCAGCAGACCGGTCAGAAACCAGCCGAGCAAAGACGATGTGGAAAACACGATCTCCGGAGCCGGTGAGGGGAGTGATTCGACCATCAGGCACCACCGTTACTTTTGCAGCTCGCGGATCTTATCGCGGAGATATGCCGCATGCTCGAATTCGAGCAGCTTGGCTGCTTCCTTCATCTGTTCCGTCAGTTCTTTGATGAGCGCCTCGCGTTCCTGCCGGTTCATCTGTTTATGCACTTTCTTTTCAGTCTTTTCCTTTGTAGAGATTTCCAGCACCTCCCGCACATCCTTGATAATCGTCTGCGGAATGATGCCGTGCTCCTCATTGTACGCGATCTGAAGTGCGCGGCGGCGTTCGGTCTCGCGCAGCGCACGTTCCATGCTGCCGGTGACTTCGTCTGCATAGAGGATGACCTCGCCGTGTGCATTTCGTGCAGCTCGTCCGATTGTTTGAATGAGCGAGGTTTCCGAGCGCAGGAAGCCTTCCTTGTCCGCATCGAGGATTGCGACCAGCGAAACTTCCGGCAGGTCCAGACCCTCACGCAGCAGGTTGATGCCGACCAAAACATCAAATTCACCGAGGCGAAGATCGCGGATGATCTCCATACGCTCCACGGTGTCGATGTCATGGTGCAGATACCGCACGCGGACGTTCATATTCGTGAGAAACTGTGTCAGATCCTCCGCCATTTTCTTGGTCAGCGTGGTAATCAGTACGCGCTCATTGCGGTCAACGCGGGTGTTGATTTCAGAGAGCAGATCTTCGATCTGTCCGGTGACCGGTCTGACGAAGACCTGCGGGTCAACCAGTCCGGTCGGGCGAATGACCTGCTCAACAACATTCTGCGCAAATTCTTTTTCAAGCTTGCCCGGCGTTGCACTGACATACAGCGCTTCATAGATTTTCTCTTTGAATTCCTCAAAATTCAGCGGGCGGTTATCAAATGCACTCGGAAGACGGAAGCCGTATTCGACCAGTGTTTCCTTTCGGGCGCGGTCACCGGCATACATGGAGCCGACCTGCGGCAGCGTGACATGCGATTCGTCCACGATCAGCAGGAAGTCCTCCGGAAAGTGGTCGAGCAGGGTGAAGGGCCTCGAACCGGGTGCGCGGCGCTCCAGAACGCGGGAATAGTTTTCGACACC
>CAMNAY010000076.1 GCA_946531975.1 uncultured Ruminococcus sp.
TCGACATGGGCGACGGCGTCACGGAGGTTCTCGCGACCGCCGGCAACAACCGTCTGGGCGGCGATGACTTCGACCAGAGAATCATCGACTGGATGGTCAAGGAGTTCAAGGCGGCAGAGGGCATCGACCTCTCCAACGATAAGAGCGCGATGCAGAGACTGAAGGAAGCAGCAGAAAAAGCAAAGATCGAGCTTTCTTCCATGACGACGACCAACATCAACCTGCCGTTCATCAGCGTGGACGCAACCGGTCCGAAGCACCTCGACCTCACGCTGACACAGGCAAAGTTCAACGAAATGACCGAAGACCTCGTCCGTGCGACCATGGGTCCGGTCGATCAGGCACTCCGCGATTCCGGTCTGAGCGCATCCGAGCTTGACAAGGTGCTGCTGGTCGGCGGTTCTTCGAGAATTCCGGCGGTGCAGGAGGCTGTCAAGCAGAGAATCGGCAAGGAGCCGTTCAAGGGCATCAATCCGGACGAGTGCGTTGCACTGGGTGCTGCATATCAGGGCGGTATCCTCGGCGGCGACGTCAAGGAAGGTCTGCTGCTGCTCGACGTCACACCGCTGTCCCTCGGTCTGGAGACCATGGGCGGCATCTGCACCAAGCTGATCGAGCGCAACACCACCATCCCGACCAAGAAGTCTCAGGTCTTCTCGACCGCAGCAGACAATCAGCCGGCTGTTGATATCGTTGTGCTTCAGGGTGAGCGTGAGTTCTCCAAGGACAACAAGAAGCTGGGCGAGTTCCGCCTCGACGGCATCGCTCCGGCACCGCGCGGTGTCCCGCAGATCGAAGTCACCTTCGATATCGACGCGAACGGCATCGTTCACGTTTCCGCAAAGGACCTCGGCACCGGCAAGGAGCAGAACATCACAATCACTTCTTCGACCAACATGAGCAAGGACGACATCGACCGCGCAGTCCGCGAGGCAGAGCAGTTTGCCGAGGAGGATAAGAAGCGCAAGGATGCCGTTGATACCAAGAACAACGCCGAGTCGCTGGTCTTCCAGTGCGAGAAGGCAATCAAGGAATTCGGCGATAAGGTCGATGCTTCGGATAAGGCTTCTGTCGAGTCCGCTGTCAATGACCTCAAGGAAGCGCTCAAGACCGACAATACCGATGAGATCAAGGCAAAGACCGATGCACTTCAGAATGCATTCTACGCCCTCAGCTCCAAGGTTTACCAGCAGGCAAATCCGCAGGGCGGCACACCGGACTTCAGCGGTATGGGCGGCAATGACAACGGCGGAAACGACGGCGACGACAATGTTGTCGATGCCGACTACACCGAGGTCTGATTGTTACCAAATCATATGCGTCAGGGGTGGAATTTTCTTCCGCCCCTCTCGCCGTATAAAACGGCGGGTGCCGCAGCAGAGAATCTGTGACTGAGAGGAATACAGAAATGAACGACAATAAACGGATTTGCAGAATTACATTTGCAGTTCTTTCAGCGGTCATTCTGGCAGGCATCCTGCTGTTTGCGTTATTCATGAAGCCGCTGCCGGAGCTGAAGCTCGACAGCGTGTCTTCGGCAAAGCTGCTGCATATGCGGGGCTGGTGAGATGATGCGGCATGCGATATGCAGTACGGTGTCAGAAAAACATTGCACAGCTCTTGCAATCGGCGGATATTTGTGCTATAATATCCGTAATTGTGTGTGCAGATTCCGGAACGGACTGCACGGAATGAAGAATTACACGAAAGGGTGTCAGATATGGCTGATAAAAGAGATTATTATGAGGTGCTGGGCGTCAGCAGAAGCGCAACGGATGATGAGCTGAAGAAGGCGTACCGTCAGCTCGCAAGGCAGTATCACCCCGATCTGCACCCGGATGATCCGACGGCTGAGGAAAAGTTTAAGGAGATTACCGAAGCATATGAGGTTCTCTCCAATAAGGAAAAGCGTGAGATGTACGATCAGTACGGCCATTCGGCGTTTGAAAACGGCGGCATGGGCTCGAACATGGGCGGCTTTTCCGATGTGAGCGAGATCCTTGAGAGCATCTTCGGCGGCATGGGCGGCATGTTCGGCGGCGGCTCCAGAGCGCAGAATGCAAATGCACCGCGCAGAGGCGCCGATATTCAGATGAATATGACGATTGAATTCATGGAGGCATGCAAGGGCAAGCAGCAGGTTCTGACGGTCAACCGCATGGAGACCTGTCCGGACTGCCACGGCACCGGCGCAGCAGGCGGCTCCGATTCCGAGATCTGTAAGGAATGTCAGGGACGCGGCTCGGTCAAGTCGATGCAGCGCACCCCGTTTGGCATGATTTCCTCCTCCAAGACCTGTCCGCACTGCGGCGGCAAGGGTAAGGTCATCAAGAACCCCTGCCAGAAGTGCAGAGGCGCAGGCAGAGTCCGTATGCCCAAGGACATTACCGTCGATATCCCCGCAGGTGTCGATGACGGCATGACGCTGCGGCTCGGCGGCAGAGGCGATGCCGGCGTGAACGGCGGTCCGAGCGGCGATCTGCTGCTCAACATCGGCGTGAAGCCGCATCCGGTCTTTACCCGCGAGGGCTATGATATCCACTGTGTTATCCCGATCACCTATGCACAGGCAGTTCTGGGCGATGAGATCGTTGTCCCGACGATCGACGGCAATGTCAAGTACCGCATCGGTGAGGGCACACAGAATAACACCCCGTTCCGTCTGCGCGGAAAGGGCGTGAAGAAGCTCCAGCGCAATGACCGCGGCGACCAGTACGTCAAGGTGTTCGTCGAGGTTCCGAAGGGGCTGAACAAAAAGCAGAAGGAGCTGCTGATGCAGCTTGAGGAATCGCTCGAATCGAAGAACTACGCAAAGCGCGAGGGCTTCTTCAAGAAGCTGAAGGATATGTTCAATAAGGGCGACTAAGGGCGACAAGGAGTAAGAATGAGAACGGCAGTGCCAAAAACGCTGCCGTTTTTTTCATAAGGTTATGATATTGCTATAAACATCCGAAATCTGTTAGATTTTCCGGAGGATCGGTATTATAATTATGAT
This sequence comes from uncultured Ruminococcus sp., assembly GCA_946531975.1. Classification (GTDB taxonomy): domain Bacteria; phylum Bacillota; class Clostridia; order Oscillospirales; family Ruminococcaceae; genus Firm-04. The sequence continues at coordinate 2,996 of CAMNAY010000076.1, forward strand.
AAAGATACTCCGCAACCCCTTCTGCGGAGAAACTGGAGGAATACGTCATGAAACAGTACATGAAGATGATCGCGGCACTTGCGGCTGCTGCAATGCTCGGCGGATGCGGAAGCACCGGCAGCAGCAGCTCTACGGCGGAATCTTCTGCGGAGGAAAGCTCCGCAGCGGGGACCGCAACGACAGCGGAATCTGAATCTTCCGCCGCGGAGAGTGAAACCGATTCCGCAGTTCCGCAGCTCGAAGGCTATGAGCTGCTCTGGAACGATGAGTTTGACGGTGACAAGGTCAACGATGCCAACTGGAACTTCGAGAAGCGGCCGTCCGGCTGGACGAATCAGGAGCTTCAGGAGTACACGGTCAACGGCGACACGATCTTTGTCCGCGACGGATGTCTCGTGCTGAAGGCAATCAAATCCGAAGCAGACGGCAAGGTGCATTATGAATCGGGAAAGGTGAATTCCCAGCATAAGCAGCCGTTCACATACGGCAAGGTCGTTGCACGCGCCAAAGTGCCGGAGGGTCAGGGTCTCTGGCCTGCAATCTGGATGATGCCGGAGGACGAGCAGCACTACGGTCAGTGGCCCAAATGCGGCGAGATTGACATTATGGAGGTGCTGGGCAGTGCGGTCGAGACCGCCTACGGTACCGTCCATTACGGCGAACCGCATGCCGAGCAGCAGGGCACTGTTGTGCTGAAGGACGGCTCCTTTGCAAGCGATTTCCACGAGTATTCTGTGGAGTGGGAGCCGGGCGAGATCCGCTGGTACATCGACGGTGAGCTGTATCTCACGGTCAATGACTGGTTTACCGCGGAGGCGGGTCAGGACGAAAAGCCGTATCCGGCACCGTTCGATCAGCCGTTCTTCGTGCAGATGAACCTCGCGGTCGGCGGCACATGGCCGGGCAATCCCGACGATACGACCGACTTTGACAAGGCAGAGTTCCAGATCGACTATGTCCGCGTGTATCAGAAGCCGGAATATGACACGAATGTCACCAAGCCGGAAGCGGAGTACCGCGAGGCACTGGAAGACGGCAACTTCATTTTCAACGGCGATTTCTCGGAAGCAGAGGATCTGACGGACGATGTCAACTGGAAATTCCTGCTCTTTGAGGGCGGCGAAGGTGCTGCCGAGATCAAGGACAACACCATGATTATCACGACCAAAAACGAAGGTACGGTCGATTACTCCGTGCAGCTTGTGCAGCCGGAGCTCCCGATGATCAAGGGGAAGAAGTACCGCGTCACATTCGATGCATGGGCAGATGCAGAGCGCGATATCGTGGTCTGTGTCTCCGCACCGACTGCCGGCTGGATCCGCTATCTGAAGGACACCACGCTGACTGTCCCGACGGAGAAAAAGACCTTTACCTATGAGTTTGAGATGAACGACAAGAATGACCCGAACGGCAGACTGGAATTCAATCTCGGACACAGAGGCTCCGATGCAACGGTCTATCTGACCAATGTCCGCGTCGAGGAAATTGCATAACAACAAATGCCGGAGAATCGAACAGATACTCCGGCATTTTGCTGTCGGAAAATGTACTGCCGGATAATCTGTCAGTTGTTCCATACCATAAGTCATTGAAAAATGCTTCCGTTTCCGGTATGATAAGGATGGAAACCGGATTCATCGGGCTGTCCGGCGGACACTCCTCCCCCAAGGAGCGATTCAGCCGGCAGTCCCACTTTTTTTTAGAAAGGGAGTCAGGGTTCCGAGAAAGATAAAAAATATATGCTTGTTTGTTATGATTTTTGAGGAGGATTATGTTATGAACTACAAGGCAGTAAAAAGAGTCAGTCTGCTGACTGCGCTCGCTGTCATGGCATCCGGTGCGGCATTCCGTCCGGTGCAGAGCAGTGTGCCGGTTTCCGCAGCGACCATTTCCGCAGCGGCGATCAGCGGCTCCGTCAGCCACAACTTCACGACGGACGGCACCGCCAGCAGCTATTTTGATATCACCGGCAATCTTTCGACCGGTAAGGGCACAATGACCTATAACGGTCAGACGCTGACGCAGTGCCTGAAAATGGAAAGTGCAACAAGCATCACCTTCACGACCTCTGCTGCACTGACCCTCACCCTCGCAATCAAGGACGGCACCACCTTCTATCTGGACGGTGCCGCACAGAATATTCCGGCGGACGGCATCTTTACGACCTCGCTGCCCGCAGGCTCCCACGAAATCAAGAAGGGCAGCGGCAGCTCCAATCTGTTCTTTATCGGACTGGCAGGCGGCAGCGGTACGGTTGTGACCACGCCGACACAGCAGAGCAGCGATCCGGCAGCCTCCACAACCGCTTCGACACAGGGCGGCGGCGGACAGACCGTTTCGGGCAATCTGAAGCTGGTCACCTCCGGCGGCTGGAATGAGATGATGTATGCCGTGATCTCCGGCGTCAGCGATGCACAGGTCACCGGCGTATCGTACTCCGGCAAGGCGAGCGGCAAGCTTTCCGGCGATGACTTTACCTACCTCGTCCGCGATACTTCTCAGGGCGTCCGCATCGACATCCCCGGTCTTCCGGCAGGCACCTACTCCATGACGGTCGAGACCACAAAGGGCAATGCGACGATCAGCGGCATCAATGTCACCGCGCAGGACCGCTCCGGCTATGCACATTTTAATTATACTGCGGGCGTCGGCGCCTATAAGGACGACGGCACGCTGAAATCCAATGCGATCGTGCTGTATGTCACAGAAAGCAACAAGAATTCCGTCACGCTGAAGTCAAAGGACGGCACGACCGTCAGCGGCATCGGCAATATCCTCAATTCCTCCGGCAAGGAATCCTCCGGCGGAAAGAACGCCAAGGGCGGCACAGCCAATTCCAACAAGGGCATCATCGAGAAGGTTGCGAAGGACGGCACACCGCTCGTCATCCGCATCATCGGCGATGTCAAGGCACCGAGCGGACTGACTGCCTACGATTCGGTCGATTACGGCGGGTCGGTCGGCGACAACGGCTACATGGCAAGAATGCAGTCGGGCAAGGATGTCACGATCGAGGGCATCGGCTCGGACGCAACCGTCAACGGCTGGGGCTTCCACTTCATCTGTGAGAGCGGCAACCCGACTCTCGGCAAGAGCTTCGAGGTCAGAAACCTGAAGTTCCGCAATGTCCCTGAGGACTGCATCGGCATGGAAGGCGTGCAGGAGGGCAGTACCCTCACCGCATCGGTCGAGCACTGCTGGATCCACAACAACGAATTCTACAAGCCGTCGATCTCCAACCCGGCAGAGTCCGACAAGGCGGGCGGCGACGGTGCCTGCGACTTTAAGCGCGGCATGTACTTCACCAACAGCTACAACTATTATGAAGGCTACCACAAGACCAATCTGGTCGGCGCTTCTGACAGCAACCTTCAGTTCCATATCACCTTCCATCACAACTACTGGAAGGCATGCGAATCCCGCGGACCGCTTGCACGTCAGGCAAATATCCACATGTACAACAACATCTTCGAGGGTCAGACAAGCTATTGCCAGAACCCGCGTGCAGATGCCTACATCTTCTCTGAGTACAACCTCTTTGAGAACAGCAAGAACCCGCAGCAGATCAAGCAGGGCGCAATCAAGAGCTTCCACGATACACTGACGAACTGCAAGGGCGATATGCAGGCGACTGTCGTGACCTCCAAGACAGCAAAGGTCTCCAGCAACAACAAGTACGGCGATTTCGATACGAATTCTTCGCTGTCTTACATCCCGTCGAACAATTATGTGCTCCAGACCGACACCTCGTCGCTCAAGAGCTACTTCGCAAAGAACGGCGGCACACTGGATGATTCCGCTGTTTCGGGCAGCTTCTCCGGTTCTTCCGTCCCCGCATCGACCACAACGACGACCACCACGACCACTACAACAACCACCGTCACGACAACAACGACAACCTCTAGCGTGACGACCACGACAACAACCGAAAGCACCCGTCAGCCGGTCACCGTTACCATGCGCGGCGACGTGGACTGCTCCGGCAATGTCAATGTTGTGGATGCCGTCCTGCTGGCAAGACTGGTCGCTGAGACCGCCGGCGATGATGTGACGGACGAAGGCAGAGCAAATGCGGACTGCGACAAGAACGGTTCGCCTGACATGGCAGACCTGACGCTGCTGCTGCAATTCCTCTCCAATGCAATTCCCTCCCTGTGAGACCCATTCTAATGTTTCATTGTAGGAAAAACCTCTCATTATAACCCTCTCCAAACCTTTTACCCTCAAGACCGCACCGCATCCGGAGCCGAACCGCACCGGATGCGGTGTGTTCGTCTATTTGTTCGTTCTCTGCAAAAACCGCGCAGGTTCGATTCGTTTTTTGTTTGAGATACCGCAAATCAAACCGCTTTTTCAAAAAGAACTTGACTTTTTCTGCTATTTCGCGTATACTGAATCTGTAT
>CAMNAY010000077.1 GCA_946531975.1 uncultured Ruminococcus sp.
GAAACGTTGAAATAGGCTCCGGCCAGTCCTTTGCCGAGCACGCTGACCGCGCCGTCATGCATCACATCGTGCAGCGTGATGCTTTCGGGAATCTCAATGCTGCCCTCGGTTTCGCCGTTTTCATCGGCAATGCGCAGGGTCAGCTTTCCGCCCTGAAGCCGGATGCGGATATTGTACCACTTGCCCGGCTCCATTTTTGTCGGGCTGTAAACGCTCGCTTCTGTGGCTGCGTTGCGGTTTCCGCTTTTCAGTACGAGATGCGGATAGCCCTTCTCATCCTGCGGCGTGAAGTAGAAATACTGATCGGCGTCACCGAAATAGAACAGCTTTTGATCTGCATCGCCGCCGCGCCAGAGCACAGAGAACTGATACTCCGCGGAAGTGCCGAAATACGCAAAGGAATCGTCAATGTCGATGAAATCATCCTTGCCGTCGAGGGTCATGACGCCGTTCGCGCCGGTGCGGGTCGCTTCCCATGCCGCGCCGACCGGCAGGGCATAGGTGCTGGTGTACTGATCCCTGATGACCTGCGCGGAATCGGAATCGAAGCTGTAACTGAGATACTGACCGTCGGTGTAGGGTCTGGCATCGAGGTAGGTCTGCGTGCCGTACCAGCCGTAACAGGTGCCCTTTGTCGCGGTGTTGCTGCCGTCGTCATAGTAATCGCCGTCGATGACTGCCTGTCCCGAAGCGGTGCCTCTCGCCATGCAGAATGCAACGCCCTTGACAACCGCATCGTCCTTGACGGTGTAGTCGTCCCAGATGCAGGCACTCTCGATGACCTTTGCATTGCCCGAAACATTCGCTCTGCCCATGACCATTGCATAGTCACCGATATAGGCATTGCCGGAGATCTGTGCATTCTCCGCGATCATCGCGTAGCCGTCGATCACCGCATTGCCGGAGACAGTCGCATTGCCGATGACCGCAGCATGCGGACCGACATAGACCGAAGCATCCACGCGGGCGGAATCCGCGACGAAGCCGCCGCCGTTTGCGTGCTGATGTCCGCGGATGTTCAGCGGGCGCTCCATGATGCCGGCGCCCTCGATCGTCACCTGATACGGATAGCGGTGCTTCGAGGTAAACGGCTGTCTGGTCTCTCCGAATTCATCGGAATCGTTGTGCCAGTGCAGACCGGAGGGGCAGTAGAGCGACTCATCCGGCGTGGCAATGACCGTCAGGTAGGCAGATTGGGTATCTGCGGGAACCGTCATGCGCATGGTCTCGCCGTTTCCGAACAGGTCAGAGTAGTGTGATCTGCCCGATGCGTCCTCCATGACGATGCAGGCGCGCCAGTCGGCGCCGGAAAGCTCCGAGCGTCCGTTCAGCGTGACCGTCACCGTATCGCCCTGCACGGTCAGCGGCACGACATTCAGACCCGAAGCCTGCGGTGCGCGCTCAGTCGGCACGGCGTAGACATTCGCTGCACCGTCCACGTTTTCGAGCATGGTATAGATCTGCTGCCAGTTCCATGCACCCTGCGAGAGCAGTGCATCGCGGCGCTTTTTATAGGCGGTCTGATGTGCGAAATCCAGCGTCGCCATGCGCTTGGCGTAGTGACCGAGGGTTTCTTTGATATCCGCAGGCGCCAGACGGTTAATCATCGTCAGCGGGTACTCGTCGTCTTTGCCCTGCTGGAGCATGGTCTTGACGAAATCGGCGCCGTAGCCTTCGAGATTGTCGGGATTCTCGGTGAGATACTGAAGCAGCACCCATGCCGAATAGTAATCTCTGCCAAAGGGCGAGGTGAAGCACAGATTCTTCAGATAGGTCTCGAAGAAGTCGGTGCCGTAGCCGTGCGAGAAATCATTGTCCCAGCCGTATTCGCCGGAGACCTCATAGATCCACTGCTCACGGAACCAGTTTCCGAGCGCCTCCCACCATGTATTCGAGTATTTGTTGCGGTTCCAGCCGAGCTGATGCGCGGTGATCGCGTGGCCGAACTCATGCGGCATGACCCACGAGGCGGGGTCGGTCTGCATCGCGCCGACGCAGCAGAACAGATACGGGTAGCCCTGATTGTCATAGGACATATACGCCCAGTCGTCCTGTTTGTCTGCGAGACCGGTTCCGGAAATGTAGATATTGAGCTTGTACTTGTTTCCGTCGCGGAGATAATTCTCAACGGACTCGGCGCATTCATTCATGCCGAGCTTGTTGACGTAGATATCCCAGCAGCGTTCGAGGTTGTCCGCATTCTTTTTGAGAAAATCCTGCGTGACCTTCGAGGCATCGCCGCTGTTGCCCCAGATGAACTGAAAATGCTCTGAGGTGTAGTAGTTGTACCCGCGGCTGAAATTGTAGAACGGGTCGCGGGTCTGGTAGGCATCTGCTGCGGCGACAGTCTGCGGGACAGCAGACAGCGGCAGGCAGGTACCGAGCATGGTCAGGGCGCAGATCGCCGCTGACAGACGGTTTCCGGTGTGCTTCATAATTGTTTTCCTCCCCGATTTCGGTAACATTGTGCGCTGTATCTTTTTTTTGTTGTTTTTCGCGCACTGACAATAAAACCATGATTTCAGTATAATCTTTTTCCGAAGCGGTGTCAATGCATGATTCTGCCCGCACAGTGTTGTTTTGTCATCTCTCACGCGCCGTGGGAGCGCTTGACAATCCGGACAGAATATGTTAGAATGAGATCAGCGCAGGAAACCGCGTATATTTCTGCGCTGCATGTAAAAAATATTCAGGAAACCGAAAAGGAGGAATCCGCTATGGCAGTGATTCACGCAGACGATATGCAGAGCTTCACCGCAGAGGTTCTGAACGCAGAGGGACCCGTTCTGGTCGATTTCTGGGCAAACTGGTGCGGTCCGTGCCGCATGATGGCTCCGGTGCTGGAGGAGCTCAGCGAGAAATACCCCGGTGTCAAGGTCGTCAAATCCGACGTTGATCAGCTCGGACCCGCAGCAGGTAAATTCGGCATCAGCAGCATTCCGGCTTTCCTGCTCTTTGAGAACGGCAAGGTCACCAAGCATGTGGTCGGCGCAATGCCGCTCGCCGCACTCGCCGAAAAGCTCGGCATCTGAACAAATACAGCATAACGCACTGCCTCAGCGCAGTGCGTTGTGTATGTCCCCCCCTGATTCACAGAAACGAGGTTTTATGCATATCACTGTCATTCTCCAGCAAATGGGCAAGCTGTTCCTGATTCTCTGTCTCGGCGCATTTCTGGCGCGGATCAGTCTGCTGGATGTCCACACCAAGCAGAAGCTCACCAAACTGCTCCTTTATGTCACCACGCCGCTCATGATGATTGATGCGTTTTATGAGCGCATGAAGACCGTGGAGCTTCAGGAGCAGAGCGATAACGCGCCGGGCATACCGGTCGGGACGCTGTTCCTGTATTCCTTCCTGTTCTACATCCTGCTGATTGTGCTTGCCGTGCTGCTGACATACGGAACCGGAACGCCGAAGAAGGACCGCAGGCTCTATCTGTTCATGACAATCTTCGGGAACGTCGGATTCATGGGCTTTCCGGTTGTGGAGGCGGTCTACGGCTCCGAGGGGCTGTTTTACGCGGCGATCCTCAACAGCGTATTCAATATTTTCGTCTACACCTTCGGCGTTGTGCTGATGGGCGGAGCAGCGGCAAAGGAGAATGCCGGGTTTGCTCAAACGCTTCGGGGAATCCCCTGGAAGAAGCTGCTGCTGACGCCGGCAGTGCTGTGTACGGCAGTCGGGCTCATCATTTTCGTATGCCGGATTCACCTGCCGTCGGTCATCAGTGACACCTGTGCGACGCTCGGAGACCTGACCTCTCCGCTGGCGATGCTGGTAGTCGGTGCGAACCTGAGCGGGATGAAGGCGAAAGAGATGCTGACCAATATGCGGATGAATATTTATGTTCTGCTGCGTCAGATTGCGCTGCCGCTGGTTTTCTGGGTGATCATCCGGCAGATTGTGCGGCATGAGGTTCTCGCGCCGACGCTGCTGCTGATGAGCTGCATGCCGGTTGCGAACACGACGGCGCTGTTTGCGACGGAATACGGCGGGGACGAGAAGCTTGCATCGCAGGGTATTTTCCTGACGACGCTGTTTTCCCTTGTTTCCTTCCCGCTCATCATCTGGCTCTGCGCTTAATCTCCCGAATGACTTGCATTCCGGCGAAAGCTGTGGTATAATAATCCTATACATCCCAGATAAAGGAGATCTCCCCGATATGATCAAAGTCGATCTGAATGACCTCGACCGCTTCTTCGTGAAGTCAGAGCTCATCCCCGCGATCTGCTATGAGGTCGATACGAAAACCGTTCTGATGCTCGCCTATATGAACAAGGAAAGCCTCAGACGTACCCTCGAAACCGGCTATACCTGGTTCTGGAGCCGCTCGCGGCAGGAACTCTGGAACAAGGGCGCTACCTCCGGTCACCTGCAAAAGGTCGTCTCCGTCTTCGCTGACTGCGATGACGATACCCTGCTGGTCAATGTGAAGCAGAAAGGCGCTGCATGTCACACCGGCTCGTACAGCTGCTTTTTCAAGGAAATCTATAATGATGAGGAGAAGGAATCATGACAGTTTACAGAGAAATTTTTGAGGTCATTAAAGCGCGCAAGGCTGCGTTCGATGCCGGTCAGGCGCCCGAAAAATCCTACACCGCCTACCTCTTTGACAAGGGCGTGGACAAAATCTGCAAGAAGGTCGGCGAGGAAGCGACCGAAACCGTCATCGCTGCCAAAAACGGCGACAATGACGAGCTGAAGAACGAGATCAATGACCTGCTCTATCACGTCATGGTGCTCGCTGCCAATCAGGGGCTGGACTGGGCAGACGTCGAGGAGGTTCTCGCAGAGCGCAATGAGAAAATCGGCAATCTCAAACAGTTCCATGAGGTTGACAAGAATACCTGACCCGCACCCCCGCTCAACTGTCACAAATTCTCCCTGTATCACATACATTGGAAGTGAGGATTCCGCGAGGTAATCCAATTTTGTACAGGGAGGAATTGCCATGAACGAAGAAAACACCGCCGGTTCTGCTGCTGCAATCAAAGCGGACAGAGTGTTTGACAGCTGCTCTGATAAGGACTGCATCACCAATCTTCCGGTCATGCTCGAAGGCGGTGAGCTGCCCGAACAGTTCACTTCGGTCAAGACGCGCTGCTGCTCGATCGACAGCGTGTGCCTGAGCGTCGAGCCGATCCCCTTTAACCGCGGGTATTATTCGGTCGATGTCACCTACACCTTCGGCATTGAGCTGCTCGCCTACGACCGGAGCTGCGAGGCGCCGACCCCGCTGCGGGGCACCGCTTCCGCCTCCAAGAGCGTCATTCTGTACGGCAGCGAATCCAGCACCAAGACCTTCTTCAGCAGCGGCGCACGCATCGGGGATACCAACTCCTGCTGCGAGACCGTCAATCTGCCGACCGCAAGCTGTCAGTGTGTCGATCCCATTGCGCTCGAAACGCGCATCGCCGTGATGCCGCCGGTGCCGCCGCAGAACGGAATGCCGATGCCGCCGCGCAGATGCGTCATGCTGACACTGGGCGTCTTCTCGGTCATCGAGCTGACCAGACCCGTCACGCTGACCGTCAATGCCCTGCCGTACAGCGTCCCGACAAAGACCTGCACCGCGGAGGGCACCGATTCCCCGTGCGAGATTTTCAGCAGGCTCTCCTTCCCGACAGACGAGTTTCTGCCGCAGATTCCTGCTGCGGGCGAGCCGCTGCCGGAGTGCGGCATGCAGCAGCTTCGCCATGAGGGCTTCGGGGGCTGGAAATCCGCACCGCAGTAACCGCACAGCATACATCATTTCTCACGCACGCATCACAGGCGGGGCGGCAGTGTTGCCGTACCCGCCTTTCTTCAACAGTTTCAACTTTTCCGGCAGGGTATCACAGTCCGGTACCTTGGGATCTTGGGATCTTGGGATCTTGGGATCTTGATACCTTGTAAACACATCAGAAGAAATACAGCAAACAGAAACAATGTATGATGTCTTGCGATGTCTGACAATATAGTGAAAACAACGTAAATACGGATTCAAAGACAAAGTTCTGAAAAACAATTTATGTTAAATATTCTTATTATGTTATTATTACTGTGCTGTAAACCAATCTATAAAACTGAAAATAAAACTCATTTTAAGATCCCAAGATCCCAAGATCCCAAACCTATTTTATGGGATCTTGCTTTGTCAGTATGTCCAGATCCAGCCTTTATCTGTTTTGACAGTCCGCAGACCGAGTTGATTTTTTGCACGGTGAATCGCCATTCTTGTAAACCCTTCACTCTGAGCAATGCCGTAGAAATCGCGGGCATAGAGGGGCTGTTCCTTTTCGAGCCATTCGCGGAGGAGTGCTTCGGCTTTGGCAGCGACGGACGCGGGGCGTTCGGCATCGGGGGATTCCTCCGGCGCGGGGGTGTATGCACCGAGCCATTCGAGGGCGCCGGTGTCATCGAGGCGGAAGGCTGCGGGCTCTGCGAGTTCCGCGAGGGAATTCTTGATCTGCCGGACGATGCGGACGGACTTGTCTGCGGCATCGCGGGAGACCGTGAGGATTGAGCGGGCGGCTGCGGGGATGTCGATGCTGCCGAGGCTGCGGTAGATATCCTTATTTTTTGCGCCCTTGTTCATGTGTCCGATGAGGACGATTGCGCAGTCGGTGTCGGCTGCGATCTGCGAGAGGCGCGCCATAAACGGGCGGACTTCATTGGCGCGGTGCATGTCGATTCCGGCGCCGAGATACGCCTGAATCGGGTCGAGGACGAACAGTCTGACGCTGTACTTGCGGATGAGGTCGGGGATTTCGCTGCCGCTGAAGGAGACGGGCTCGGAGTTGTTGATGCACATAATGAACGAGCGTTCGGCGTGCGAGCGGATGAGCCGCGGGAGAATGGTATCGGCGTAACCGTCCTCGGCGTTCTGGTAGATGACGTAATCGCCCAGATGCTCTTTGACGCGGTTTTCGGGGAGTACGAGACCGTTTGAGACGGCGGCGGCGATATGGAGGGCGAAGGTAGATTTGCCCTCGCCGGGGTCGCCCTGAATGATCGTGATTTTGCCCTGCGGGATATAGGGGTACCAGAGCCACTTGGGGGTTTCGGGGGTAATCTGATCCATAAAGGTGATTTGCGGCATAGCAATGCTCCTTTCGGGTTAAGGGGAAGGCGGTCTTCACCAATGGGGCACTGCGGGGGAAAATTTGCACGTTTGCGTACAACGTATTTGATTGAACAAAAGAATTTCTGCGATTTGGATAAAATCATAGGCACTGGTTGTGCAGCTGTTTGGGGATTTTGACGAAGTGGCAGGAGTCTCTCACAAAAGGTTTGATTCATATTGATTTTGATTCGTATTGTCTTTGTCATTCTCTCTTTATCCTGTGTCCTGTCGTTTATTTTCACTGGGCGCGGGGCGCGAATGCGAGGGCAAGAACCACAAGGAG
>CAMNAY010000078.1 GCA_946531975.1 uncultured Ruminococcus sp.
ATGAAATATTCGAGGAAGATGAAGTGCCGGGCGCGCTTCAGCTCCGTGATGAGCGCCTCGAATTTGTCCTCACCGGAGGGAAAATAGACGACATCCGTGTTCTTGCAGATCGGGAAGCATCCCGTGCGGTTGACATAGCGGCAGAGATCGTCCGTGCCGGAGTCGATCAGCTCCTGTTTCATCAGCACCGCCTGATTCTGCCGGATGCTGCCTTTAGTATCGTAGATCAGCTGGTAGATCCTTGCCATAATCCGACGGTGACCGAGATCGTTCTGCGTATACCAGAGCAGGATCGCACCGGGAATCGGAAACAGTGAGATGATCGCGAGCCATGTCAGCTTTGCGGCATGGTCCATGTCGGAATTGAACAGATAGATTACCATTGTGCCGAGAAAAGTGACGCGGAATACGTTGTAATACGGGCGGATCTGAATGGTCCAGCGGTAGATCATCATTAAAATCACGACCTGAAGCGCGATGAGAATGAGGAACAGCAGCAGACGGCTGAAAACCAGACGCAGAATGCCTTTTCTGCGCTTGGGGAGCAATCGGACGACAGACGGATTTTTTGGACTCATCGCAGGTTCCTCCTTTGCGTGAATTATGTGAAAGAAATTTTAAGAAACATTCATTGACCGGCGCTGTGAAATATGGTATAATATGAGTACCGGTTTTCCGGTATCATATACGGACAGAAACTGAAAAAGGAGCATAAAAATGGATTATCTGATTTCCCAGCCGCAATCGGGGTCATTCAATACAGAGATTATGCGGCAGATGCCGGATTTCACAGAAATCGACATAACCGAAACAGAATTTATTGATCTGCTTGAGGTCAGCATGATGCCGATTCAGCAGTTTTTTACTTATTATAAGTGCGCGATTATGGAGATCGAGACCAAATTCAAGGTGCTGAATGAACAGTTTTCTCTGAACGGTGAGAGCAACCCGATCGAATTCATCCAGTCGCGGATCAAAAGCTACGGGAGCATTCTGCGGAAGCTGCACACAAAAAACATTCCGCGCAGCCTTGACGGGATTGAGTCCAATATCCATGATGTCGCGGGAATCCGTGTTGTCTGCTCATTTGTGCAGGACATCTACCGTCTTGCGGACTGCTTTTTGCAGCAGGATGATATCACGCTGCTGGAACGGAAGGACTACATCCAGAACCCGAAGCCGAACGGCTATCGCAGTCTGCATCTGATCGTTGCCGTACCGATCTTTCTGGAGAATGAGAAGCGGCTGGTCAAGGTCGAGGTGCAGCTTCGCACGATTGCAATGGATTTCTGGGCGAGTCTGGAGCATAAGCTCCGCTACAAGAAGAATCTGCCAGCGGAAACGCAGGAAATGCTCGCGAGCGATCTGAAGATGTGTGCGGACGAAAGCTCGCGCTGGGACGCGAAAATGCAGGAGATCCGCAATCAGATTCAGGATGCAGACGGCGTCCGTACAGCGTACCCGATCGAGTAAGCTGCTGTTCACTGCTCCTATTATAACATATTGTGCCGGAAAGTGCAATGGGAGCGGGAGAAAAAGATGCAGGATAAAATCATGGGGCGAAATAAGAATCATGATTGGCAGGATGATGTAGGAATGCACAAGCAGATCAATGAGATTGCCGTATTTCCGGCGGAGAAACAGGATGCGCCGCTGGTCTTGTTTCATACGGTTCAGGGAGAAGCAGAAGCAATCGCCGCGGCTGTCCGTGCGATGACGGAGACGGACTGTTCCCTCGCCGGCATTGCGGTCTCAGACTGGAACAGCCAGCTGACGCCTTGGAAAGCGCCTGCACTGAGAAAGAAGGACGCCCCGTTTTCCGGCGGCGCAGATGCCTACCTGCATGCTCTGACCGGTGAAATACTGCCCGGTTTGATGAGTGATTATGCGCTGTCTCCGCGGTATACTGCGCTTGCCGGCTACTCGCTTGCCGGTCTCTTTGCGCTGTATGCGATGTACCGTACAGATGTTTTCTCACGGTTTGCGAGCGTTTCAGGTTCTCTGTGGTATCCGTCGTTTGCGGAATTTGCTGCGGAGCATGTACCGCTCCGTCAGCCGGACTGTGTTTATTTATCAGTCGGTGACCGCGAGGCTTCTGCGCGGCATCCGCTTCTCCGGACGGTCGAGGATCACACCAGAGCCATATATGCGCTCTGCCGGAAAATGGAGATCCCCTCTGCGTTCGTTCTGAATTCCGGCACACATTTTGATGATCCGGAGAAACGGACAGCAAAGGGGATTGTGTGGATACTGGAGCAGTGATCGGAATGCGGGTCAGATGATATAGAACCACGCGTTGTCTTCATCCGCAGCGGGATTCGGCTCCGGATGGCTGGTGTCATAGCGATAACGCAGCTCCTGTGTCTTGATGCTGACCTTGGCACCGTCCGGCACAGAGCGCGTAATGAACGCATTTGCGCCGATGACGACGTCTTTCCCGATGACAGTGTCACCGCCGAGGATTGATGCACCGGAATAGATCGTTACATTGTCGCAGATTGTCGGGTGGCGCTTTTTCGATTTGAGCTGCTGACCGCCTCTGGTCGAGAGTGCGCCGAGCGTAACGCCCTGATACACCTTGACATTGTCGCCGATGACAGTCGTTTCACCGATGACGATGCCGGTGCCGTGGTCGATAAAGAAGAATTTGCCGAGCGATGCACCGGGGTGGATATCAATACCGGTCTGGCTGTGAGCATATTCCGTCATGATACGCGGGATCAGCGGCACGCCGAGCAGATGAAGTTCATGGGCGATGCGATTGACGAAAATGGCGAACAGACCGGGGTATGAGTAGATGATCTCATCCTTGTTGAAGGCAGCGGGGTCTCCGTCATAGGTCGCTTCAACGTCTGTCTCGATCAGTGCGCGGATCTGCGGGATTTTTTCCAGAAATGCGAATGTGATTTCCTCAGCCTTGGCTGCGATTGCAGCAGAACCGGCGACCTTCATCTCCGGAAGATACTCCAGAACGATTGTGATCTGCTTGGTCAGATTGTAGATAATATCCTCCAGCAGCATAGAAATCTGGTTGCGGAGCGTATAGACACGGTAGGTCTGATCGCGGAAAAAGCCCGGAAAAATGATTTGCCGGAGCTTATAGATCATGTCAATGACAATATCTTTGTTCGGATGGTCAAAGGTGATGAGTGCGTCGATTGTTCTGCCCTCGGTATAGTCCGCCTTGAGCGCTTCCGTGAGCCGTTCGATCTTTTCATCCATTCTGTGCGGCATATAGATCCCTCCATAAAAACTGTATAGTTCTATTGTACCATATTATGCAGAAAAACGCAATGGGAGAAAGTGAAAAAAACTGAATCTGAAAAGCTGCAAAGCGCTACAGAAACAGCAAAGCAGGGGAGCGGAATCATTCTGATTCGTTCCCCTGCTTTTGTGTTATCCTGCCTGATTTCCGATTAGCAGATCGCGGAGCAGCTGTGCATCCTTTCCGTCCACGACACCGTTCTGATCGGTGTCGGCATTGGCGAGTGCCGTGCCGGAAAGTGTGCGGGTATGCAGAAGATGCTGCTTGCAGACGGTCAGATCTTTCGCATTGAGGACCCCGTCACAGTTTGCATCGCCGGGCAGTGTCGCTGCCGGACGGGCAGGTGTGACAATGACTGCGTAGTTGATGCAGTAGGAGGACTGTCCGTTTTCGCCGAGTGTGACGGTTTCACCCGCAGCATAGTTCTTCTGGTAGACATCGTATAAGACGTCATTGCTGGTTTCTGCCTGCACGCCGGTTTTCGCGTAGCCGCTCAGCCATGCAGGGACATTTTCCACGCGCGTATCCAGAAGGACTGAAACAGTCAGGTCGGAGGCTGCTTCAAATTCTGCAAGTGTACCGGTCAGCGCTTTGGCATCGCAGGGGGTGAGGATCGCTTCGCCGCCCTTCAGCAGCTCCGGATAGCTGCGGTAGACAAATTCTCTGTCTGTGAAAATCATGTCGCCATTCTGCGTGTTTTCGCGGATCTTCCATTCATATCCCGCGTGAATCGGGGTCAGATCCTTCACGAGCGTACCGCTGATTGCGGGGATCACAACCGCAGTCCCGCCGTTCATATAAAACGGAGTCCAGCTTCCGAGATAGGTTTTGGCATCCAGACCGTTTGCCGAGCCTTGGACTGTTCCGCGGACTCTGCCGGAGGTGTTGACGGCTTTCCCGTTGGCTGTCGTGCCGTATTCCTTGAACTTGGCATTTTCCGGCGCATTGTTGCTCATTTTCGTCCATCCCGCGCTGTTGATGATGCCTTCATACTGTAATCTGGTGTTGACGAATGCGATATCAGCCGAGGCGCCCCACGGTCTGCCGAAGTAACCGGGATTGACGGTCATGCCGTTTGCGGCGGTGACATTGCAGTTTGTGAACAGCGTTCTGCCGGCATCCTTGTTTGCGGTGATGTATCCGCCCGCAGCACTGCTGCTGTATCCCTTGAAGCGAAGCTCGCAGGTATCGAAAACATAAGTGCCGGAGCCGAAGATATAGTCTGTGTTGCCCTCGACCAGACAGTCACGGAAATAGCCGTAAGCCGCACCGAGAAAGAGTGTGTCCTGACTGCTCTGGAAGGTGCAGTTTTTGAATTCGCTGTAATCGCCTTCGATCGCAAGAGCGGCTGCCCGTTCGGTTGCGGCTTTGCTCGTGACATCCGCGCCTTTCTTTCGCTGGAAGGTGATGCTCTGGCTGCCGGAGACCTCAACGCCGTCCGCGATTTCCTCATCTGTGACATAGCGGTTGAAGGAGTTTTCAAAGGTGATGTTTTCAGCGCGGAAATAATCGGCATTGGAGCGCAGACGGACAGAACAGCCCCAGCGCTGTGTCGGTTCATATTTCGCATTTTTCGCTCTGGCAGAGTCCGCATTGTACACACCGGAGCTGTCCACGCTGTAATACTTGTACCCGATGCCGTAATACCATGTCAGAATGACAGGCTGATCCGGCGTATCATTGACAAAGCTCAGATAGGGCGTGTTTGCAGTGATCTGCTCGCGGTAGGTGCCCGGCGCGATGTGAATGGTCACGCGGTCCTGTTCTGATTTCGGATTCAGTGATGCTGCGGCGTTGACCGCTGCCTGAACCGTGCTGTAATTGCCGCTGCGCCCAGCGTATCCGACATACAGATCGGTTCCCGCGGCAGCGGCGGGCAGTGCGGTGATGCATCCGAGCATGACAGAAACTGCCGAGGATGCGGCTGTGAGAAGAGCTGTAAATTTGTGTTTCATGAAAGTATCCCCCGATCATGATGCTGCCGTTTTTCTTTGTGCAGCAGAATTCAGCAGTATTATTATCCGCTGTACCTTCATTATAGCATAACGCGGGGGGCTGTGCAATGGACTATTGTCTCATTTGCTGATAAATTGCACTGCTTCTCACTGACTGAGGTAGCTGCTGAGAAGCTGCTGAAGCGTCCGCCAGCTCAGCGTCGCACATTTGACACGCGCCGGCATTCTGGAAATATTCTGAAGCGCACCGGCTTCCTCCAGGGATTCCAGCTCCTCCGGAGTGATCTCGCCGGAGATCATTTTGCTGAACAGTTCAGCGAGATGCAGCGCTTCCTGCGGTGTTTTTCCGATCATCAGATCCAGCATGATATCTGCTGAAGCCTGTGAAATTGCACATCCGACGCCGGTAAAGGAGCCGTTCGTGATACGGCCTTCCGACAGGTCGAGGTGCAGCGTGATTTCATCTCCGCAGCTCGGATTCACGCCTGCATGGGAACATGTTGCAGTCGGCAGCTCATGCAGATGCTGCGGGTGCATATTGTGATCCAGCAGAATTTCATCGTAGAATTGGTCAGTCATAGCCCATGCGCCTCCTGATTGTTTTCAGCGTGGAAAGAAACGCTTTGATATCCTGTTCGTCATTGTAAAATGCGATGCTCATGCGGGCGGTAGAGGGGATTCCCAGATGCCGGTGGAGCGGCTGTGCGCAGTGATGTCCTGCCCGGAGTGCGATGCCGTCCGCGTCAAAGATCGCCGCGACGTCGTGCGGATGCACGCCGTCAATCGTGAAGGTCAGGATTCCGTGATGCTCTGCGGGGTCGTCTGCACCGATCATCCGTACATGCGGAATCTGCTTCATTCCGTCGAATGCAAGTGCAGTCAGTGCATCCTCGCGGCGACGGATTTCATCGAATCCGACTTCGCGCAGATACCGGATTGCTGCATGGAGTCCCGCAGCACCGCCGGCATTGACAGTGCCTGCTTCAAATTTATGCGGCAATTCTGCGTAGGTTGCGCTTTCTCTTGTGACGGATTCAATCATCTCACCGCCGTACAGAAACGGCGGCATTGCGTCAAGCAGCGCTTCCTTTCCGTACAGCGCGCCGATTCCCATAGGCGCGAGCATTTTGTGACCGGAAAACGCGAGAAAATCGACATCCAGCTCCTGTACATTGACCGGAATATGCGGGATGCTCTGCGCACCGTCACAGACGATGAGCGTTCCGTTTTTATGGCAGATCTCCGCGAATTCACGGATCGGGTTCACCCTGCCGAAGATATTGGAAATCTGCGCGGCAGCAAATAATCTGGTGTTGGGCGTCAGTGCGTTTTGCAGTGCCGCAGGGGTGTACGCACCGTCTGCGCCACATTCCAGAAACCGCAGCTTTGCGCCGGTTTCCCGCGCAAGAATCTGCCACGGAAGCAGGTTGCTGTGATGCTCTGAGATCAGCAGAAGAATTTCGTCTCCTTCGCGGATATTCGCCCGTCCCCAGCTGTACGCGATCAGATTGAGACTTTCCGTTGCATTGCGCGTGAAAATAATCTCCCGCTCAGATGCAGCACCGATAAAATCCCGCACTGCAGCCCGCGCATTCTCATAAACCTCCGTCGCCTTGACGCTCAGGTCATAGAGACCGCGCAGGGGATTGGCATTCTCTGCGCGGTAATACTGTTCTGCGGCATTCAGTACGGTCTGCGGCTTTTGTGTTGTTGCAGAATTGTCGAGATACACCAGCTGCGGATATTCTGAAAAAACAGGAAAATCCTGTTTATAATTCCGGTTATTCATCCAAATCCTCCCTGCCGAGTCTGCGGTAGATGCTGCGTTCCGTCTGCGGGTCTCCGATCCGGCGGATTACCGTGCCGAGTTTGGTCTGTGCCATGAGTTCGATGATCTGCTCCGCCGGAATGCCGCGCGACTGCATATAAAAAATATGCTCCGGACTGATCTGACCGATCGAAGCGCCGTGCGAACCGGCGACATCCTCCTCCGCACAGAGAATAACGGGTACGGTCTTATTCTGCACGGTTTCGTCCATCAGCAGAACATCTTCATTTTCCGCGCCTTCCGCTCCGACTGCTCCGTGCCGGAAATCAATGGTACCGCGGAAAACTTTGGATGCAGCGCCGCGCAGCACACCCTTG
>CAMNAY010000079.1 GCA_946531975.1 uncultured Ruminococcus sp.
TTGAAAGGGTGTGCTGAATGGCTACTGCTGCACAAAGGCGGATCAAATCCGTCAGTTATGCAAAGTACGGCTATATATTCATTCTGCCGTTCTTCATTGTATACTTCATTTTTATGCTGTATCCGCTGATTGAGACATTCAGACTCGCGTTCTACGGCAATGGCTTTACCGATGTTGTGGCAAAGAAGGGAATCGGCGGCAATAACTTTGTCGGCCTCGAAAACTTCAAGGCGCTGCTCTTCGGTAACTGTGAAGGCAAATTCTCGAACTTCAACGCAAACCACTCCGTATTCTTCCGCGATTTTAAGAATACGATCATCATCTGGATCGGCAACTTTATCCCGCAGATTTCTCTGTCCCTGCTGCTTGCAGTTTGGTTTACCGACCTGCGTGTGAAGATGCCCGGCAAGGGTTTCTTCAAGGTCGTCATGTACATGCCGAATATTATTACAGCGGCTTCTGTTGCCGGTCTGTATTTCGCATTGCTTGGTCCGTCCCATTACAGCGTTATCAACCTGCTCCTGAAAACAAAGGAAACAGGCGCTGATCCGGTCAAGTGGCTCGAAATGAACTCCGTCTGGCCTGCACGACTGATTATCATGTTCATCCAGGTCTGGATGTGGTTCGGTAATACCATGATCATGCTGATGTCCGGTATCCAGGGCATCAATGAATCCCTGTTTGAAGCTGCCGAAATCGACGGCGCAAACTCCTCCCAGACTTTCTGGCGCATTACGCTCCCGCTCCTCAAGACCATTATGGTCTACACCCTGCTGACCTCCATGATCGGCGGTCTCCAGATGTTCGATATCCCGTATATGCTGAATAAGGGTACCGACCTCAACGGTAACGGTATCATTCAAAGCTGTGAAACGGTTGCGGTATTTATATACAACAAGTTCCACGGCAACGATGCTTCCAGACTGTACGGTATCTCCGGTGCGGCGTCTGTAATTCTGTTCTTTATCACTGCTGTCCTCGGCGCTCTGGTCTTCTATGTCCAGCGCGATAAGGATGCCATCGAGAAGAACAAGAAGCGTAAGCAGGCGATTAAGGAAGCAAAGCGCAGAGCGAAAGGAGGCGGATTCAGCATATGAGCAAGAAAGTAACATACGCTGATGAGAAAGGCGGCTATCAGACCAAAGTTCTGATTAAGTCCATCATGATCTATATTGTGCTGGTCATTCTGGCATTGGTCTGCCTTCTGCCGATCTATCTGCTGTTCGTTCAGGCTACCAGAACTTCTGTTGAATCCCTCGAAGGATTTACACTGATTCCTGGCAGCAGCCTGTTCAAGAACTTCGATACTCTTCGCAGTAAGTCTTCTTATGCAATGTACCGTCCGCTCATCGGTCTGAAGAACTCCATGATCATCGCACTCTGCTGCGCTGCTCTCACGGTCTTCTTCTCCGGTATGACTGCTTACGGTCTCGTTGTTTACGATTTCAAGCTGAAGGGTCCGGCATTCGTGTTCATCATCGCTGTTATGATGATCCCGACTCAGGTTACATCGCTTGGTTTCACCTCGATGCTGACCAAGTTCCACCTGCTCAACAGCTATATCCCGTTGATTGTACCTGCGATCGCGGCGCCGGCTATTGTATTCTTTATGAGGCAATACATGCTGTCGTCGTTCCCGCTGGACATCATTGAGGCTGCCCGTATCGACGGCTCCAATGAGTTCCGCACGTTCCTGACCATCTCCATTCCGATGATGAAGCCGGCTTTCGCTGTTCAGGCGATCTTCGCTTTCATCCAGAAGTGGAATGACTACTACACACAGTCTCTCGTTATCGTCGGTGATAAGGACAAGATGACCCTCCCGATGATGGTTAAGGCTGTTATGAACATCAAGAACGACCCGGACTACGGTGCGAACAACTTCGCGGTGTTCTTCTCCATTATTCCGGTTACGATCGTGTACATCATCCTCTCCAGATTCATCATCGGCGGTGTCGCTGCCGGCGGTGTCAAGGAGTAATCGAAGACACACAAAGCACAGTACCGACCAGATCGGTACTGTGCTTTTCTTTTTACGGAGGTTTTATGATGAACTTTGCCGAGGCGGTCGATGCAGCGGTACAGGATGCCCGCGGAAAGGGCATCGGTACGCTGAGCGAGAAAACGCTGCATCTGGCACTGAAATATTACTTTGCGCCCGATCCGGAGACGCATGAGCGCCCCGTCGGCGGGTTCATCGCGGATGCTGTAACAGAAGACGGTGTCATCGAGATTCAAACGCGGGGACTCTCCCGCTTAAAGCCCAAGCTCGACGCCTTTCTTCCGGTGTGTCCGGTCACGGTCGTGCATCCGGTCGCAGAGGAAAAATGGCTCCTGCGGGTCGATGAAGCAGGGGAGCTGCTCTCGAAGCGGCGATCCCCGAAGCACGAGAACATCTATTCAGCAATGCGCGAGATCTATACACTGCGCGAGTATCTCCTGCATCCGCAGTTTTCTGTCTGCATCTGCCGGCTCAGCCTCGCGGAATATATCCGCGGAAACGACCGCCGCAACCGCCAAAAGCTCGACAGAATGCCGCTTGCACTGAAGGACACAGTGAGGCTGCACCTGCCTGCGGATTATGCCGCGCTGCTGCCGGATGATCTGCCTGAGCAGTTCACGGTGAGAGATCTGCGGGCGCTGATCGGTGCGAGTGAGATGCATTCCGGAATCTTCGTGAATCTGCTCGCGAAGGTCGGCTGTCTGGTGCCGTGCGGGATGCGCGGGAGACAGAAGCTCTGGACACGAACGGATCTGTCTCCGAAGTGATCCGGCGTTGACTTTGAAGCCGCATCGCAGCTCGGCGTTCAGGTGATCTGGGCGCTTTCGCTCCCCGGAAAGCTCTCTCCGGTGACGGCAGGGGAGATCGTTGCCCGAACCGTTCTTGAACTGCACGCGGAAGGGGGCGGTCAGGATGGCTGATCTGCATGGCTGCCGGCTCGGATTTGCTCTGTGCGGTTCATTCTGCAATGCGGCACGCGCTTTGCAGGCGGCTGAAGCGTGTGTGCGTGCCGGTGCAGAGCTGCTTCCGATTGTCTCTGAGCACTTTGCGGAATTCCGGACGCGGTTCGGTGCGCCCGAAGCCTTCCTCGAACCGCTCGCTGCAATGAGCAGCGGCGGACTGATTCGCAGCGTGCAGGAGGCGGAACCGATCGGTCCGAAGAATCTGACAGACGCACTGGTCGTCTGCCCCTGCACGGGCAATCTGCTCGGAAAGCTCGCCAACGGCATCACCGACGGAACGGTTCCCATGGCTGTAAAATCGCATCTGCGCGGCGGAAAGCCCGTGATCCTCTGCATCTCGACCAACGACGGGCTCGCTGCCTCTGCGCGCAACATCGGGGATCTGCTCAACCGCCGCCATTATTATTTTGTTCCGTTCGGGCAGGATGACCCGCAAAGAAAGCCTGCTTCACTTGTTGCGGATTATGCACGCGTGCCGGATACGGTCGCTGCCGCAATGACAGGATATCAGCTCCAGCCGCTTCTGATTTGACCCGCTGAAAATTCCAAAATCCGACCGAAAACCTGTTGACGAAAGCGAAAAATTCTGCTATAATAATAACGTATATCGTTTCTGAAACAGAAGGATTTGTTTGAATGAATAAATATAAAACCTTAGCGGTCAATACCGTGGTTTTTGCGATCGGCAACATCGGCTCCAAGCTGGTCGCATTCCTGCTGACGCGGCTCTATACGGCCAACCTCGACGACGCCGGCGCATTCAACACCAAGGAAATCCTTGAGATGTGTGCAAACCTGCTGATCCC
This sequence comes from uncultured Ruminococcus sp., assembly GCA_946531975.1. Taxonomy (GTDB): domain Bacteria; phylum Bacillota; class Clostridia; order Oscillospirales; family Ruminococcaceae; genus Firm-04. The sequence goes on from CAMNAY010000079.1 coordinate 3,771, forward strand.
GGTCGTCAGCTTCTCGATCACGGACGCGATCATTCGCTACGGGCTTGACAAGAATTACGAGAAACAGGCGGTGTTCTCGAATGCGGCAGTCGTGCTGATGGGCGGTGCAGGCGGATTCATCCTGCTGTCGCCGCTGCTGCTGCTGTATAAGGACATCCGATCCTATGTTGTTCTGCTGGTCGGGTATATCCTGATCTCCTGCTTCCGGCAGCTCTCCACACAGTTTGCACGCGCCCGGAATTATGTGAAGCTCTATGCAGCGGACGGCATTTTTTGTACGTTTACGCTGTTTATCTTCAATGTGATCTTTATTAAGTGGATGAATCTGGGCGTCACCGGATTCATGCTCTCGGTCATGCTCTCCGACCTCTGCTCCGGTCTTGCGGTCTGGTCACTTGCCGGACACAGACGGTTCTTCAGCTTCCGGTTTGTTGACAAAGAGCTGCTCGAAGTCATGCTCCGCTTTTCGATGCCGCTGATCCCGACGGCAATCCTCTGGATCATCACCGGCTTCTCTGACCGTATCTTCATCCGGCATATTATGACGCCGACTGATGCGGGCGTGTACGGCGCCGCGACCAAGATCCCGAACCTGATCTCCATGGTCTCGACCATTTTTTATCAGGCGTGGAATATGAGCGCGATTACCGAGAACAACAAGAAGGGACGCTCACGGTTCTATGCGCGGGTCTATGATGCGTATACGTCGATGCTGTTCCTTGCGGCGGGCTTCATCATTGCGCTGGATATTCCGTTTTCGCGCTTCCTGATCCCGACGAACAAAGACCCTGCCTACGCAATGGCTTATACCTATACGCCCGTGCTGGTCATCGCGGTGCTGATGATGTGCTTCAATCAGTTCCTCTCCAGTGTCTATACGGTCTCGAAGCAGACGCAGAAGAGCCTGTATTCCAGCCTCGTTGCCGCGATTCTCAATCTGGTGCTGAACGGCATCCTGATCGTAAAGTTCGGCGTTCACGGCGCAATCGCAGCGACCTTCCTCAGCTATTTCGTATGTTATCTTATCCGGATTGTGGACACGCGAAAGCTCATTCCGTTCTATGTCAATCATACGCGGTTCTACGTGAATCTGATTCTGCTGTTTGTGATGTGCTGGCTGGTGCTGCACTGTCCGGACAAATGGATTCTGCTGGTTCTGATGCTCGGCATCCTGGCGATTATCAATATCCGGTCGCTCCTGATGACTGCAAAACGCATTCTCCGGCGCGGCTGAAAACAAATAAAAAACTCGGAGGTACAAAACAATGGATTTTCGTTCTGTTCTGCTCGCAATGCTCCCTGTCGGTCTGACACTGATCTCTTACGCGATTGTGCGCGACATGCTCTGGGGCATTCTTCTCGGCAACAAGTCCAAGAAGACCGCACTGCGTCTGAAGGGCGAGGCAAAAGGCTTTGAACGCTTCTCGCAGACCTATATGAAGCCGCATCTGACCAAGTATCAGAAGGACTATAAAACATGGATGACCGTGAAGATCGCGCTCGTGATTCTGACTGTGCTTCAGATCGCAGCCTTTACGACGATGATCCTCATGGATGTGAAGTTCTGGATCGTTGCGGTCATTTGCGGTGTGATCATCCTGTTCAATGTCATCCTGTTTATGATCATGATGACAAAAACCGAAAGCTCAACCAACAAGAAGAACACGAAGGGTTCTCCGTGGAAGTTTGAGCAGTAATTCCCGAAACGCATAGGAAGCCGGTAACAGAAAGGAGCTAGTTGTATGTTATTTGATGATGAAAACAGAGGCGGAATCCGCGGCGTGCTGGATGCGGCTGCTGAGCGCACCGCAGGTGCCATTCAGGGTTCCAAGGCAATGATCGAACGCTCCCGCGTCCGTTCTCAGCTCAACGATGCCTACCGCAAATACGGCAAGGCTGCTTACGAAGCATCTGTCAACGGCGTTGATACGATGGAAGAACTGAACCGGCTTGCAGACCGGATCTCCGATCTGCGTCATGCGCTGCTCGGTCTCGAACGCAGCCTGCAAAAAGGCGGCACGATCACCTGCCCGAAGTGCGGACGGCTCAATTCGAGCAATGACGCATACTGTCCGAGCTGCGGCACGGAGCTTCGATGAAGCCGGCGGCTGAATCAGCCGTGCGAAAAAATCAGCTCATTCCGCTGCATATTACAGGCATGACCGCAGAAGGCAACGGTGTCGGGCACTTCTGCGGTCTTGCGGTTTTTGTACCGCTGACAGCAGTCGGAGATGAGCTGACAGTGCGCGTCGTCAAGGTGCAGCGCAACCTCGCTTACGGCATTATTGAAGAAATCCTCACACCCTCGCCGGACCGTGTGACGCCGGACTGTCCGGTCTTTCAGAAGTGCGGCGGGTGTGTGTTCCGGCATATGACCTATGAAGCGGAATGCCGCATCAAATCACAGCTGGTCACGGATGCTTTCGCACGCATCGGACATCTGACTCCGAAGGAGACGCTGCCGATCTTCGGCGCGGAGACGCTGACAGGCTGCCGCAATAAGGCGCAGTACCCCTGCGGGGAATCCGGCGGCAAGCCGTGCTTCGGATTCTATGCACCGCGCTCACACCGGCTGATTCCTGTGAATGACTGCCTGCTTCAGCCGCCGGTGTTCGGTGAAATCCTGCGGCGCTGTGAGGCAGCACTGGCTTCACCGGAATTCAGCAGAATTACGCCCTATGACGAGCAGTCCGGACGCGGCGTTCTGCGGCATCTGTATCTCCGGCGCGGGTATCACAGCGGCGAGATCATGGTCTGCTTTGTCACGGCAGCGGACAGGCAGCCGGTCAGAGGGCTGCTGCGAAAGCTCGGCGAACTGCTGATGCAGGGAATTCCGGAGATCCGCTCGGTGATGCTCAATGTGAACGAAAAGCAGACGAATGTCATTCTCGGCAGACGGACAGAGTGCCTCTGCGGCACGGAGCGCATCGCAGACACGCTTTGCGGCGTGCCGGTGTCACTGAGCCCGCAGAGTTTTTATCAGGTCAATACGGCGCAGGCGGAGCGCCTGTTTGCAGAGGCAAAGCGTCTCGCGAACCCGCAGCCGCATGAGCTGCTGCTCGACCTCTACTGCGGTGCCGGCGCGATCGGTCTGTCGATGGCGGATGCCGTCGGGAAGGTGATCGGCGTCGAGGTCGTTCCGCAGGCGATCGAGGACGCAAAGCAGAATGCTGCCCGCGCCGGAATCGGCAACGCAGAATTCTATACAGGCGATGCCGGCGAGATCGCAGCACGCTTTGCCGCCGACGGGTCGCACCCCGACTGCATCGTTCTCGACCCGCCGCGCAAGGGCTGCGATACCGTGACACTCGATGCCTGCCTGCAAATGGCGCCCGCCCGTATCGTCATGATCTCCTGCAACCCCGCGACCGCTGCCCGCGATGCCGCCTATCTCTGCGGAAACGGCTATTCCCCCGATGTCCTCCGCCCCGCTGATTTCTTTCCCAGAACCGGGCACGTTGAGTGCGTAGTTTTGATGTCACGAGAAAAATAAAGAGTATAAGAAAAGTGCCGAAAATTCGGCACTTTTTCTCTTATGTAAAAATGATGGGATTATCGTGGAGTGGATTTTTCCTGTTCTTGGGAATAAGTCC
>CAMNAY010000080.1 GCA_946531975.1 uncultured Ruminococcus sp.
CGGAGGCGTCCTCGAACCTTGCAGGATTCGACGGCATCCGCTACGGCTTCCGTGCAGACGGCATCGAGGATCTCGACCAGCTCTACCGCAAGACCCGCACACAGGGCTTCGGCAGAGAAGTCCGGCGCAGAATTCTGCTCGGAAACTATGTGCTTTCCGCGGGCTATTATGATGCGTACTACAAGAAGGCGCAGCAGGCAAGAACGCTGCTCATCCGCGCCTTTGCGGAGTTGTTCAAGACCTATGACATGCTGCTGACGCCGGTTGCGCCGACGCCTGCCTATAAGATCGGCGAGAAGGCAAGCGACCCCATGGAAATGGCGCTGGGCGATATCTGCACCGTTCCGGTCAACCTCGGCGGTCTGCCCGCAATCTCGATTCCCTGCGGTACATCTGCGGCGGCAGACGGCGCAAAGCTGCCCGTCGGCTTCCAGCTCATCGGTCCCGCATTCTCCGAGGCAAAGCTCTATCAGGCTGCTTCGGCGTATGAGAGCAGTATCGCTGCGCGATGATTGATTATGAGGGCTCCGCCCTCAAACTCCCGCCAAAGGGACACTGTCCCTTTGGAATCCCGCTTTCATGCGAAAAGGACAAGGAAATGAATACGCATTCCAATTTTGCAAAAAAGATCATGCAAGCAGCAATCTTTGCCGGACTGCTTTTTGCAGTTCTGGGCGGTATCGTGACTTTGGTGTTCGGGATTCTGGATATTAAAATTCCGTTTGTTGTGCGGATCCTGTTCTGTATCGGCTGCTTTGTGTCAGCGGGTCTGAATTTCCGAACTTACAAAAGGATCAAAAAGCGAAACAAAATGAACGGGCAGGAATCTGTCTGATAGAAGCTGTACTGAAAAAAGAATTCTCCTAAATTTCAACGGAGGCTGAATCTATGGCAAAATATGAAAGTGTCATCGGTCTGGAGGTACACATCGAGCTGCGTACCAAGACCAAAATCTTCTGCGACTGCCCCGCTGACCACGGCGGCGACCCGAATACCCGCTGCTGTCCGGTCTGCATGGGCATGCCGGGCACACTGCCCGTGCTGAACAGACAGGTCGTGGAGTACGCGGCGCGTGCGGGCATGATGCTCAACTGCGAGATTGCTCATTTCTCGAAAATGGACCGCAAAAACTACTTCTACCCCGATCTGCCGAAGGCATATCAGATCTCACAGCTCGACCACCCGCTCTGTGAGCACGGCTATATTGACATCAACGTCAACGGCGAGGAAAAGCGCATCGGCATCACCCGCATCCACATTGAGGAGGATGCCGGAAAGCTGGTGCATACCGAGAGCGGCTCCGGTGCCGACTGCAACCGCTGCGGCGTCCCGCTGATCGAAATTGTTTCCGAGCCGGATATCCGCACGGCAGCACAGGCGAAGGCTTATCTTGAGCGTCTGCGCGAGCTGGTGCGCTGGTGCGGCGTGTCCGACTGCCAGATGGAGGTCGGCTCGATGCGCTGTGACGTCAACCTCTCGATCCGTCCGGTCGGCGACACGAATCTCTATACCCGCACCGAGATCAAGAACCTCAACAGCCTAAAGCATATCGCCGCTGCGATCGACGCAGAAAAAGCGCGTCAGATCGACGAAACAGAGGCGGGCAGAGAGCTGGTGCAGGAGACTCGGCGCTATGACCCCGAAAAGGACAAGACCTATTCGATGCGCGTCAAGGAAAATGCGAACGACTACCGCTATTTCCCCGACCCCGACCTCGTGCCGATCATCCTGACCGACGACGATCATGCGCGCATCCGTGCCGAGATTATCGACCTGCCGGAGGAGCGCCTCGCGAAGTACATCAATGACCTGAAGCTGCCGGAATCGACCGCAAAGTCGCTCTGTGAGGAGCCGAAGCTGGCGAATCTGTACAGCGCGGCAGCGGAGCAGGTGCAGCAGCCCAAGCTGCTGGCGAACCTGATGCTCGCGGACACCGATGCCGTGAACATTCCGGCGGCGGTCTGGGCAGAGCTGACAAATCTCTGCGCCGCGAATAAAATCAACCGCTCGGCACCGGCAAAGCTGCTCGAAGCCTACCGCGAATCCGGCAGGGAAATTGCGGTGCTGGTCAAGGAGCTGGGGCTGGAGCAGGTGCAGGATACCGGCCTGCTGAACAGTGTTGCCGATGAGGTCATCGCCGCAAATCCGAAGGCTGTTGCCGATTACAAGGCGGGCAAGGAAGCCGCAATCAAGGCGCTCATGGGTCAGATCATGAAGCGTACCAAGGGCGCTGCAAACCCGCAGGAAGCAACCGCTCTGCTCAAAGAGAAGCTCGCAAAGCTCTAATTTGCAGCCTATTCTATATAAAGTTCGCCCCGAAGCGTCATTGCTTCGGGGCGTTGTGTTTATGGATGTTATTTTTTGTGATTCCTGAGAAAGCGCTCCATGCGGTTTGCGGCTTCGGTCAGATGCTTCAGCGAGTACGCATAGGAAATGCGGATATTGTTTTTGCCGGATTCGCCGAATGCCGAGCCGGGAACGACTGCGACGCGCTCCTCCTCCAGCAGCTTTTCGCAGAAGGTCTCACTGTCCATGCCGGTCGGCTCGATGCTCGGGAACAGATAGAATGCACCCTGTGCCGGGAAGCACGGCAGACCCATTTCCGCGAAGCGCTCCAGCAGAAAGCGCCGTCTGTGGTCATATTCCTCCGCCATATGTGCAGTATCAGCATCACAGTGCCGCAGCGCTTCGACTGCCGCTCTCTGGCTGATCATCGGTGCGCACATAATCGCGTACTGGTGAATCTTCCGCGCCTGTGCAATGATTTCGGGCGGTGCAGCCATCCAGCCCAGACGCCAGCCGGTCATGGCAAATGCCTTCGAGAAGCCGTTGACGACGATTGTGCGCTCGCGCATGCCGTCCAGCTCCGCGATGGACACATGCTTTGTGCCGTAGGTCAGCTCGGAGTAGATTTCATCGGACAGCACCATGATATCCGTGCCGCGCAGCACCTCCGCAAGCTTTTCGTAGTCCTCGCGGGTCATGATTGCTCCGGTCGGGTTATTCGGGTAGGAGAGCATCAGCAGCTTGGTTTTCGGTGTGATTGCCGCCTTCAGCTCCTCCGGCGTCAGACGGAACTGATTTTCCTCTTTCGTCGGCAGCGAGACCGGCACGCCGTCCGCCATTGACACCAGCGGCGCATAGCACACAAAGCACGGCTCTGTGATAAGTACCTCATCGCCGGGATTGAGCAGCGTGCGGAAGGTCAGGTCAACCGCCTCCGAGCCGCCGATTGTAACGAGCAGCTCGTTTTCGGGACAGTAGTCCAGCCGGTATTTGCGCTTCATGTAGTGCGAGATTTCCTCACGGAGCTGAAGCAGACCGGAGTTTGCACCGTAGAAGATCGACTGCCGTTCGAGTGTTGTAATCGCAGCGGAGCGGATCGGCCACGGGGTCCGGAAGTCCGGCTCACCGACACCCAGCGAGATCACATTTTCCATGGTCTCCGCGAGGTCGAAGAACCGGCGGATCGGGGAAGGCGAGATTGCCTGTGCCCGTTCCGACATGATCTGTTCGTAATTCAAAATGCGACACCTCTTTCATCGTCCGGCTCATCCTGAATGAGAATGCCCTTTTCCTTGTAGCGCTTCAGGACGAAGTGAGTTCTGGTCGAGAGGACGCCGTCGAGGGTTGCGAGGCGCTGTGCGACAAAGGTCGCGATATCGCGCAGACCGTTTCCGGTGATCGTGATGCCGAGGTCATAGCCGCCGGACATCAGCGTGACGGATTCGATCTCCTCAAACGAGGAGAGAATGCGCGCCAGCTCGTCAAAGCCGCAGTCCGGCTGCGGGGTAATCTTCAGTTCGATATATGCAGAAACCGTATCTCTGTCTGCCAGCTCCTCATCGACGATGACGCTGTAACCGCGGATGACGCCGGTCTGCTCCAGCTCTGCGATCTGTGCCGCAACGGTTTCTTCGGTTCTGCCCAGCATGGCGGCAAGCTCCGCATTGCTGAGTCTTGCGTTCTGCTTCAGAAGCGTAATCAGCTCTTTCATAGTAATTGCTCCTTTTCATTTCGGAATGACCGGATTATTTTCCGGTGATCTTGTCGATTGCACCGCCGAGAAAATCGCAGACCATGCGTTCAGCCTTGCGTTTTCTGCCTGCGGCGGTTGTCGGGATGCCGGTCGCGCTTGCGATTTTGCGCTTGAGCTTGGTGGTCGGAGACTGTGCGCGTCTGCGGCGGGGCTTTGGCGTGCCCGGAAAAATCACAACGATCGGGGCATCCGATTTCTTTCTTGCCGGCATAATAATACCTCCGTTTCGTTATGTTTCATCGCATTCATAGCGGATCTCTCCGCCGGTGACGGTCATCAGCACTTTGCCGGTGAAGGTCATGCCCTTGAATACGGTATTGTGCGATCTGGAATGCAGCTTTGCGGGATCGACCGTCCATGCGCGGTTCAGATCGACGAGAATGAGGTCGGCGGGCTGTCCCTCGCTCAGCGTATTGACGGGCAGATGCAGCAGCTCCCGCGGCTTATCGTGCATCAGGCGGACGATATCCTGCAAGGTCAGCTTTCCGGTGTGATAAAAGGCGGTCAGTGTTGCGGCGAGGGATGTTTCCAGTCCGACAACGCCGTTGGGCGCCTTTTTGAAATCTGCCTTTTCCTCCGCGGTATGCGGTGCGTGGTCGGTGATGATGCAGTCAATCGTGCCGTCGAGGATGCCCTCGGTGATTGCCTGTACATCGTCCGGTGTGCGCAGCGGCGGGTTCATGCGGTAATCGGCATCCTGCTTCAGCAGCAGCTCATCGGTCAGCAGGAAGTAGTGCGGCGCAGTCTCGCAGCTCACGTTTCCGCCGGCTGCCTTTGCGCGCCGGACAGCATCGGTGCTGCCGCGGGTCGAGACATGGCAGATGTGGAGCTGTGCGCCGGTTTTCAGCGCCGCTTGCAGGTCGCGCTCGGTGATCGAATCCTCGGACAGTCTGTCCATGCCCCTGACGCCGAGCTGCTCCGAGACAGCGCCCTTATTGATGATGCCGCCGTCGATGATCGCGAGATCCTCGCAGTGCGACACGACCGGCAGACCGGCTTCCTTCGCCTTAGCGAGTGCCTGCTCCATGAGTTCCGCTGTCGGCACAGGTCTGCCGTCATCGGAAAGCGCGGTAACGCCGGCTTCTTTGAGTGCCTGATAATCGGCGAGCTGCTCGCCCTTCAGTCCGACGGTCAGCGTGCCGGTCTGGTGGATATCCACGCCGGTTTTCTTCGCTCTTGCGAGAAATTCGCGCACCTGCTCCGGATTGTCCATCGGCGGAGTCGTGTTCGGCATACAGAGCACGCCGGTCACACCGCCCGCAAGCGCTGCCGCTGCGCCGGTGTTGACATCCTCTTTGTGGGTCTGTCCGGGGTCACGGAAATGCACATGCATATCGAACAGACCCGGCATTGCAGTGAGTCCGCTTCCGTCGATGACACGGTCTGTCTCTGTCGCGATATCCTGCCCGATTCCGGCGATTTTGCCGTCCTTCAGCAGAATATCGCAGACTGCGTCCCGCAGCTTGTCAACTGCGCGGACATTGCGGATCAGAACAGATTTCATAATACCGATCACGGCTCCTCTCAGTGTTTTTTTCGTTTCCTGCGGAAGATGCGCTTCAGCACGAACCGTGCAACGGCAAACTTCCAAATGACGTCGATGCCCTTGGCAGCCATGAGCCGCATGCCCTCCTGAATCGGAATGGCATCACTGGGTTTGGGTGCGCCGACCGCGTCCTGCTTTCCGACGCCCGCGTGAAAATAGGCTTTTCCGTTCTTGCTGTTCCAGCGCCATTCTCTTGTCACGGCGCACACCTCCTATGTATGTTTCGCTTTGCGTGTGTCGCTTCGCGGCGTTCCGCTCAAAGACTGCACCATTTTTCGTACAGTGCCGGACTGACCGATGTCATCAGAATCATCGCGCCGGTTGCGGCATCAAGAATTGCATGACTGATCATGATCGGCATCGGATTTTTCTGCTTGCGGTAATACAGGCAGAAAATGACGGTCAGCGGCAGAAACGACAGAAACCGGTAAAGCATATACCGGATATCGAATATCGTCGGGATAAAACAGTGCTGCACGGCATAGAAGAATGCCGGAATCAGCAGCGCTGCGGTGCGGCTGCCGATGTGATTGACGCCGCAGCCCAGATACAGACCGTCCTCTGCAAACGGAACGGTCAGGGGCAGGACAACCGCATTGATGACTGCAAGCACAGGCGGGATCGGTGCGATGATGTCCAGCGCAGCGCGCGGCATAATCGAACCGTAGCAGAGCAGTCCTGCAAGATACATGCACGCCATACCGGTTATCACAAATCCTGCGATCAGTCCTGCGGCTTTTTTGAACGGAAGCGAGCCCTTCCGGTAACGGATCAGGGAACGGTAGCTGATGTGTTCTTTTTTCGTGAGCAGCAGCAGGAGCAGGATCGTCAGGATATTGGCGGCGCTTGCAGTGATTGACCACCAGCTTTTGATTTCACCGATCTGCTTTCCGGTTACCGCTGCACCGATCAGAGAGACGGACAGGAACAGGATACAGCGAAACGGCAAAAACCATGCGAAATATCCGTGCTTTTTGTCTTGCTCTGTTCCGGCGGCCGTTGCGTTGCTGTTATTCATCGGAGCTCTCCTGTCTGGAATCTGTATCTTCTGCGGGTTGATCTTTTTTCTCCCTTGTATACGCCGGAACGGGCTTGCCGAACGCCTCTGCGGGGGGCTTTGCGATCAGGAAATGGATCTTTTTGCCCATATCGGTGAACATATTTTCATGCTCGGTGCGGATGTTGTCCGCGGGCTCATTCGCGTGCAGATCCTCATTGACCGTCAGCAGCTCCCAGCCCGATTCGCGGAAATAGTCCAGCGACTCATGGAACAGGTCGGCGTCATCGGTCTTGAAGTGCAGCTCACCGCGCAGAATTGCGGCATACTGACAGAGCTGCCGCGGATGCGTCAGGCGGCGTTTTTTGTGCCCCTCCTTCGGCCACGGGTTGCAGAAGTTGATATACAGCCGGTCAACGCCGTCTTCGGGGGCGAGCACCTCTGAGATCTTCTCGATATTGATGATCGACAGCCGGACATTATCGACCGGACGCCCTGCCTCTGCGAAAGCGGCTTCGGTTTTGCGCTTTGCCATGCCGAGCATCTCGGACTTGATGTCCAGCGCGAGATAATTGTTTTCGGGGTGCAGCACGCCCGCCTGCGAGACCCAGCCGCCCTTTCCGCAGCCCAGCTCGACGTAAAACGGCTGCTCCGGCCGTGCATACTGTGCATCGGTGCGCCAGTGTCCGCGCATGGCTCTTGCGTCGTCCATGCAGAACGGCGATGCGGCGAT
>CAMNAY010000081.1 GCA_946531975.1 uncultured Ruminococcus sp.
CATACGCACCGGCTGTTCCTCTGCCGGAGATGCTGTTTCTCCTGCGGGCGCGGGCTCCTCCGCATCCGCTTTCAGACCGGCAAGCGTCTCCTCTGCGGGAATGCGCTCCTCCTCCGGCAGCCATTCCGACGAAGGCACTGCCTCACTGACGGGCGCTTCCTCCGGCTCATGTTCCTCCGCAGCATATGCAGCAGGTGCGGTAAATTCCGGCTCTGCGGCAGGAACGGCTGCCTCTGCCGGTTCTTCTTCCTCCGGCAGTTCTTCGGTGACCTCCGCAGCAATTTCCTCTGCGGGCTCGGTCTCCTCCTCCTGCGGGAGATCTTCCGCCTCATCCTCCGGCTTATATACAGCAGAAGCAGTCTCATCCGAAGCCTCTGCCTCGCGGTCAAAGAGTGCATCCACGAAGCTCTTTGCCTCGAACTTCTGAAGATCGTCGATGCCCTCACCGACACCGATCAGTTTGACCGGAATGCCAAGTTCGTTTTTGATTGAGATGACGATGCCGCCCTTTGCGGTGCCGTCGAGCTTGGTGAGGACAATGCCGGTAATCGGCGCGACCTCCTGAAAGAGCCGTGCCTGATTGACCGCATTCTGTCCGGTCGTTGCATCCAGCACAAGCAGGCACTCCTTCGCGCAGCCTTCCGCCTCGCGGTCGATGATGCGGTTGATTTTTGCCAGCTCCTGCATCAGATTCTTCTTATTGTGCAGTCTGCCTGCGGTATCGCAGATCAGGACATCGCACTGTCTCGCCTTTGCGGCGGTGATGCCGTCGAAGACGACTGCGGCAGGGTCACTGCCCTCGGCATGACGCACCAGCTCCACGCCGGCTCTGTCCGTCCAGACGGCGAGCTGGTCGATTGCAGCCGCACGGAACGTATCCGCAGCCGCAACGATCACACGCTTGCCCTCCTGCTTATACTGGTGGCAGAGCTTGCCGATCGTGGTCGTCTTGCCCGCGCCGTTCACACCGATGACCAGAATAATGGAAGGTGTCGTCGAGAGGTTCAGCTCCTCATCCTCACCGAGCATTTCGGAGGTAATTTCCTGAATCAGCCCCATAATGTCATTCGGGTCGGTGATGCCGCGCTCTTTGACGCGTTCCCGCAGCTTGTCGCAGATCTCGATTGCGGTCTCTGCGCCCATGTCACCCATGATCATGGTCTCCTCAAGCTGCTCAAACAGATCCTCGTCGATCTTGGTGAAGGAACCGAGCAGCTTGCGCAGTCCCTTAATAACGCTGTTGCGTGTTTTTCTCAATCCGTCACGGATTTTCTGGAAAATGCCCATTTTGATCTCCTCTCGTCATGGGAAGATGATGTTGCGGTTCGGGAATACAATTATTCTGTGATTGCGGCGCCGTTCTGGTCAAGGCGCAGCAGTCTGGACACGCCGTCCTCCTGCATGGTTACGCCGTAAAGCACGTTTGCCGCATCCATTGCCATGCGGCGGTGTGTTACGACAACGAACTGCACCTGTCCGAAAAAGCGCTTCAGATACTGCGCATACTTGGAAACATTGACCTCATCCAGCGCCGCGTCGATCTCATCGAGAATGCAGAACGGTGCAGGACGCAGCTTCAGAATCGCGAAGTAAATGCAGATTGCGACGAAGGACTGCTCGCCGCCGGAGAGGGAAATCAGGTTCTTGATGACCTTTCCGGGCGGTGCGACCTTGATCTCAATACCGGATTCCAGCAGATTCTCCGGATCGGTCAGTTCGAGCGAAGCGCTGCCGCCGCCGAACAGCTCGACGAAAATCTCGCCGAAATACTGATTGATCTTGATAAAGCTCGTGCGGAAGATCTCGCACATTTCCGAGGTAAGCTGCTCAATGAGCTGCTCCAGCTCTTTCTTCGCCTGCTCGACATCTGTCAGCTGTGTGCTGAGGTCGGCATAGCGCTCAGAGACCTCTCTGTACTCATCGACCGCCGCGACATTGACCTGTCCCAGCGCACGGATTTTGCCCTTGACAGAGTTCAGTCTGGTCTCGCACTCCTTGACGTTTTCGATCGGCTCTGCCTGCTCCTCCGCCTCGGTGCGCGTCAGTTCATAGGACTCCTGAAGCCGGAACACCAGATCGTCGATCTCCCGCTGAACGGTATTCTGCCGCTCCTCGACACGGGTACGCTCTGCCGACTGCTTTTCTCTTGCATCGCGCAGTGCATCCATGCCCTCACGGATGAGGCGGGTATGCTTTTCCTTTTCCTCGTGGTCGCGCCGGAGCTGTCCGATCCGTTCCTGCATCTCATTGATGCTCTTTCTGCCGGCTTCCTGCCCCTCCTTCAGCCCGCTGATCCGCTGCTGAAGCGCGGCAATGTTCTCCTTTTCGCGCGCGATATCCGCGTCAAGGGCTGCGAGCTGACTGCCCGCCTGCTCCATGGACTGTGCCATGGCAATTCTGCGGCGGCGCTCACTTTCGAGATCCTTGGAAAGCTCCGCCTGCCGGATCTTCTGTGCCGCGATGCGCTCGGAGAGTGCATTCTGCTCGCTGAGCATTTTCGTCTGCTCCTCCGAGACAGAAAGCAGGCTGCTTTCCGCATCACGGATCTGCTGATCGAGTGTCTGCTTTGCCTGCCGCGCACGGCTCAGGTTCTCCTCCGTGCGGGCGATTTTCTCCTGAAGCAGCCGGCGCTGCTCCGCCTCATTCTCCTGCCATGCGGCATCGGAATTGGCTCTCGCCTGCAAAGCTGCGAGCTGCTGCTGCACGTTGTTTTCCTGCTGCTGCAATTCATTGAGCAGAGCCTGTGCGCCTTCGATATCCGTCAGCAGCTTTGCCCATTCCGCCTTGCGCTTGGCGGTTTCGGCGCGGAGGGTCTCCTGCTGCTGTTCGAGTTCCTTGAGCTTTTTGCCCAGTTCATCGAGTTCATGGGTTCTGGTGATGATACCTGCCGATCTTGCGGCGGAACCGCCGGTAAAGGAACCGCCGGCATTGACCACCTGACCGTCAAGCGTGACGATGCGGAAGCGGTAGCCGAAGCGCTTTGCAATCTGTCCGGCGGCATCAATGTCCTCCGCCACGGCGATCTTGCCCAGCAGACTCTCCACGATATTGCGGTACCGCTCGTCATAGGACACGAGATCGCAGGCGAGTGCAACAAAGCCGTCAATACCTTCCAGATTCTCCTTGAGCCGGTAGCCGCGGATTGTCGTCAGCGGAAGAAAGGTTGCTCTGCCGGCACGGACATCCTTGAGGTAGCGGATGCAGCGCTTTGCCGTGTCATCATTCTCGACGATGACATTTTGCAGCGCACCGCCCAGTGCCGTTTCAATCGCCGTGCCGTATTCGGAAGCTGCCGTCACGCGCTGCGCGACAGTGCCGTGAATGCCGCTGATTCTGCCGCCGGCGCTGACCTTGAGGATCTGCCGGACACTTCCGGCATAGCCCTCCATATTCTGTTCCAGATCACGAAGAATCCGCTGACGCTGCTGCGTCTGGTTGTATTCATTCGTCATCTGATTCATCTTTTCGAGAAGCTGCTGATATTTCTGCTCCCGGAGACCTGCAAGCTGCCGGCAGCCTTCGAGCCGGTTCTGCTGCTCCTTCTGCTTTTCATGCACCGCATCGAGCTGCTTTTGCAGACCCTGCTCCTGTTCGGCATATTCCCGGAGCCGCTGCTGGACGCCGGTGCTGTCAGCTTCTGCTCGTGCGAGCGTATCGCGGGTCTCATTCAGCTCCCGCTCCATGCCCTGCATCCGGACAACTGCTTCATTCTGCTGCAAATACATCTGCCGCAGCGCACTGTCCTGCTCACTGACCTGTCCGTTCCGCGCCTCGTTCTGCGCGGTAATAATATCAAGCTCCTGCAAGTCCGCCTGAATCTTCAGCGTCAGTTCTTCCTGCCGCCTGCTGAGCGTTTCGAGGTAGGCATCCTGCTCCTGAAGCTTCTGCTCCCACGCTCCGCCCGAACCGTCCAGTTCCTTCTGCTGTGCGGTAAGCTGTTCGATGCGGTCACTGCTGTGCCGGATCTCATTCTCTGAGACCGCAATCTTCGCTGTCACATCCGCATTTTCCTGCTCCGATGCGACAATCTTATTTTGCAGCGTTTCGATATCGGCAGTTGCCTGCTGCATATCCTGATAGGCGAGCGTGAGCTTTTCGTCCTCGCGCTGCAAATCATTCTGCAAATTCTCATATTCGGCGCTGATCTGCAAATACTTGTCAGAGAGCGTCTGAAGCTGTGTGCTGAGCGTATTGAGCCGGTGAACCCAGAAGGAGACCTCCAGCGCCTTCCGCTCCTGTGCGAGCACGAGATATTTCTCAGCCTTTTCGGACTGTGTTTTCAGCGGTCCGAGCCGGCTTTCCAGCTCCTGTGCGATATCGGAAAGACGCAGCAGATTATCCTGCGCCTGTGAGAGTCTGCGCTCTGCCTCCTGCTTGCGGTAACGGAACTTCGAGACACCCGCCGCCTCCTCAAAGATATCGCGGCGTTCATTGGATTTTGCACCGACAATCTCAGCGATTCTGCCCTGTCCGATGATTGCGTAGCCGTCTCTGCCCAGACCGGTATCCATAAACAGCTCATTGATATCCTTCAGGCGGACATTTTTGCCGTTGATGAGATATTCGCTGTCGCCGCTGCGGTAAAGCCGTCTGGTAATGGCAACCTCCGGTTCCGGATCGGCGAGCGCACGGTCGCTGTTGTCGATCGTCAGGGTGACGGCGGCAAAGCCCATGGGCTTGCGGGTCTTCGTGCCGGAGAAAATGACATCCTCCATGCTCTTGCCGCGCAGCTCCTTCGTGGACTGTTCGCCCAGCACCCAGCGCACTGCATCACCGATGTTGCTCTTTCCGCTGCCGTTCGGACCGACAACGGCGGTAAAGCCCTCATCGAAGCTGAGGCTGATTTTATCGGGGAATGATTTGAAGCCTTGCAGCTCCAATGATTTCAAATACATGTAAAAAGAATCCTCCCTGCGGACAAACCGCCCGCATTCTCAGATGCGCTGCGCAGAGTTCTCTTTACGCGGGATATTCTGCCTTGAGATACTCTGTCAGCAGTTCGGGGATATACTGGTAATGATGCGACTCATAGAGCTTGTAGAAATAGTCGTCGGAATGCGCATCAATCCGGTCGCGCAGATGTGCAAGTCCTTCGAGCGTGGTGTCATGCCCGCGGTAGAGGTCCTTGTAATCCGGATCCTCCTGCGCACCGCCGACCAGCCAGACGCGCTTGTTCAGCGTGTCGTTCCGCTCAAAGTAGTCATAGTCCTTCAGCATCTCCTCCGGTCTGAGGTCATCGTAGTCTTCATCGTACAGTCCGAAGAACGCCGGACTGCCGATCAGATACCGTCCGAACGGCTGATTTTCATACCGGTCGGAATGAAACAGCGCATTGTGTACGAATACACCGCCGTCGGAATGACCGTAGAGCGTAGAATTTGCGCAGTCGATGTGATACTGCTCACAGAGATACGGCATCAGATTGTCCGTGATGAAATCGGTCAGCAGATCGCGCTGCTCGACCAGATGCGTAAAGCGGAAATATTCATTCGTTCCGTCGATGTGATAATTGTAGCCGAGCGTCGCCAGCAGCACCGGTGCCGCCTCGCCGTTTTCCATGCATTTGCGCAGTTCCGGCACATTGCCGAAGCGCCACACACCGTCCGTCAGCAGAATGACCGGGTAGGTCCTGTCCGGATCATAGTCCGGCGGCAGCGTGACATGCACCAGAAATTCGGTTTTCATTTCCTCGTCATAGATGCTGTACTCGTCGATGCTGTCTTTGATCGCCTCAACCTCTGCGCGGTCATACTCCCACACGCCCCGCTGATCGTCCAGCGGATCCAGCCAGAAATCAGCCGGCATATTGTCAATGTCAACCGTTCCCTCCGGCAGGATCTGATAAGTCTTGTTCAGAATGGAATCTATGACGATCCGTGCCTGTTTCTTCAGCGATTCTGTTTCCAGCGACCCAATGTATTCCTCTGCGTTATCAAACTCGCGGGTTTCAAGGTGAGAAAGAAACCCGCCGTTTCCATCGGGGATCGGTTCGCCGTTTTCGTCCGTGTCCGCGACAGTTTCGGAATAGCTCAGCGCACCGCCGTCATAATCCAGATCCGGAACGAACCCGTTGTAATAGCAGCCGTCGATCAGGGTAAAAAGCGGATACTCAATCCGCTCACCTGCATCGCGTGCCGCCTCTGTCTCGGCGCGTGCCTTATCATAATCCTTCTGCGGGATCTCGCCGTTTGCCTTCATTTCCTCCAGAAACCGAAGCTGCTCCTCCGGGTCCACAGTTGTTATTTCCATGCTGACCGTGTGCTGCTCGGAGGAAGCATCAAGCAAAGTCAGGGCATGCTTGTTTACGCGGTCAAGCTCCAGCTGTGTCATTTTATTGGTGAGCACAGTCGGCTCGGCTGGTGTCAGTGCGATGACCTCGCTGCTCTGTCCGGCATCACTCTGTTGTACATCCTCCTGCTGTTTGCCGCAGGATACAGCCGTCATCAGACATGCAAGTGCTGTCAGACATGCTGTGTATTGCTTCATGATTATTCTCCTGTATTGTGTTACGTTGCAAGCTGTATTGAGCTGATAATCTGCTTTGCGGTCTGCGGATCCTGAACGCGGAGAACCACCATGATTTTCTCGCTTCTTCGTGCATCGGGATAAATGCAGACGGTATTGGCTGCAATGGATGCAGTCAGCGCAGCAGTCGATTCGGAGACATAGCCGACCGCGCCGGTGACCGGCAGCGACCATGTTTCCTCCATGTTCCACGACTCCTCCTTGGTCAGTGCATATTCCGCAAAAACCTTGCGGTCGGTGCCGCGCAGCTTCAGGCAGTCTGACGCCTGAAGTGTTCCCTTACTGTACCACAGATCCTCCGTCCGCGCATCGGCATCGCTCGGCACCGGCGCACCGACAGTCTCGAAATAATGCCGGTATTCGGCATCGGAAAACTGTTTGGTATCGTAGAGGTCGTCCGCGCCGTATTCTGAAAGCAGTGCGGCAGTTTCCAGCATATCGTGCTGTGTTATGAACAGTCTGGTCTTGCCGTCGCTGCCGACAAATGACATTCCGCTGTCGTTCAGCTCATAGGTTTCCGGCACCGAAAGCGTCAGCCCGCGGACAGAATATTCGACGAAATTCTCCGGCACGCTGACCCGCTCAAACTGCGGGATCGTCCGGTCGATATTGTCATATTTGATCTTCACACGCAGGTAGGTAAACAGCCCAGGCACGAATGCAAAGATGCATCCGCCTGCCGTGAGCAGTACGCCGCCCGCAATACAGGCTGCGAGAATCGGTTTTTTCATATCCGG
>CAMNAY010000082.1 GCA_946531975.1 uncultured Ruminococcus sp.
CGAGGTGTTCTCGCCAAGCTTGGTGAGCCAGTTGGTGTAGTACCAGCCGATGCCCGGTTCAGTTTCCTCCGAAGCGATGAGGTAGTCCGCATAGTTGTTGAGCATCAGTGCGGTTTCGGCGGTTGCCATCAGGCAGGCGTCGAAGCCGATGAAATCGAATTTCATGCCGCTGTTTTTCAGCGCCTGATTGATGCCTGCGAGACTCATCGAGCCTTTCTTTGCATTCTTTTCGTCGTAACCGAAGCCGCTGACAGATCCCCCGCCGTGATCCCAGAAGATCAGCTCATTGCGGTTTGCGGGGAAGTTTGCCGAGCAGTATTTGATGAACTCAGTCAGTGTGGCAGGGTCGGTCATGACCTTGTTGCCCATGTCGGCTTCCAGCCGTGTCATCTGACCGTCCTTGATCTGATAGATCTGGTTTGTTTGGTTGCTGATGCCGTCGAGGCGCCACTGCTTGCAGCCGCCGGTATAGACAATGACATTGACATTATCGCCGTATTTTGCCGCAGCCATTTCCTGAATATCCGAGGATGCCATGCCGTTCTTGGATTCGAGATCCGTACCGCAGACATAGACCATCATCGTGACGGTATCCTGATTGTTGCCCTTGATTGCGGTATACTTTGCACGGGAGCCTTCTGCGACGGTGGTATCGACTGCGCCGCCGTCATCGGCGATATACTGTTCACTGACCGATGCGTGATTCGGCAGAATGTCGCCGCCCGGTGCGGTGCCGGCATTATCTGAAACGCCGCCGAGGTTGCAGCTTTTGAGCAGCATCATAATGATCGCGATTGCGCCGACTGCGCCGCCGCCGCCGATTGCAGCGCGTTTTCCGCCGCCGCCGCTAGATTCCGATCTGCCGGAATAGCCGTTTGACGATCCGACCGGTCCGGTTCCGAGACCGCTTCCGCGGCGATGTACGCCGGAGCCGCCGGAGGTCACATTTTTCTCTCTGCTTCTGGGTTTATTCGGATCCATTTGTTCTTCCTCCCTGGTTTTGAAATAGAATGATGCGGATTGTTCAGTTTTATTTTACATGAATGACCGGTATTTGTCAAGTGGTTGCGCAGAAACTTCGTCACACATGCAGGGAAAGTCTGCTGCCGTTGTAGTCCTTGGTAATCCGGATCTGCGCGGGAATTGCCTCCTTCAGTTCGTTCACATGAGAGATGACACCGATCAGGCGGGTGCCGTCCGCGAGTCTGCCGAGCATCTGCATCGCCTGCCGCAGTGTCTGGTCATCCAGTGTACCAAAGCCCTCGTCAATGAACATTGCGTCCAGCTCAATGCCTCCGCTCTGTGCCTGCACGACATCCGAGAGACCGAGTGCCAGAGCAAGCGATGCGAGGAAGGATTCACCGCCTGAGAGCGTTGAGACATCGCGCCAGAGACCGGTGTTGCTGTCGTAAACCTCAAGTTCAAGACCGGTCTGCCCGCGCAGAGAACCGGCTTCGGTGCGGCAGCGCAGTGCGTAGAGGTCATTGGTGAGGATGCGCAGACGTTGATTTGCCGCATCGGCAACGCGCTTGAAATAAAACTGCTGCACGTATGCCTCAAAGCTGAGCTTTGCCTGACCTGCCTGCTGTCCGCCGACCGTCAGGTACAGATCGCGGAGATCGGCATAATTCTGTGCGGCATCCTTTCGGCGGAGACTAAGCTGTTCGAGCTGCCGGAGCACACGGGCATTCTGATCTGCACGCGCAGTCTGCTCGCGGGATTTTGCCTGAAGCTGCTGCTTTTCGGTTTGCAGGGAATTGATCTCCTGCATCAGACCGGCAAGCGGAAGATCCGTGTCAATCTGACACTGCTGCTGTAAATTGGACAGTTTGCCGCTGAGCGTATTTTTTCTGAAATCGAAATCCTGAATCTGCTTCTTGAACTGCATCCGCTGCTCCTGCGGGAGGATTGCAGCGAGGAACCTGTCCTCATCCGCAAATTCAGACACCGCCAGACTGTTCCGGTAAAGCTCCGTGCAGCGCTGTAATTCATTTGCGCAGGATTCAGTCTGTTCGGCAGCGACATTGCAGGCTGCCTGCTTTGCTGCCAGATCACGCAGTGCCTTTTCGCGGACAGTCTGTGCCTGCTGCAATGCATTCTGAAGATTCTGGATTTGTCTGCGCAGTGCAAGTGATTCTTCGTGCAGCGCATCAGCGGAGGGAATCTCTTCACCGAGCAGATCACGGAGCTGTGCGAGTGTATCATCGAGTTCGCGTCTGCGCTCCTCGGTAAACTGTTTCTGTTTTTCGTAGGCTGCGATTGCATCGGACTGGGCTTTTGCTGCGGCTTCCAGTTCCTTGTCTGTCGGCATCTGCGCGGGACAGACCGCCGGACTTGGATGCGTCAGCGAACCGCATACGGGACAGGGCATCTGTTCTGTCAGGTTTGCCGCGAGTCGTCCTGCCTGTCCGGCAAGATACGCCTGCATACAGCGGTTCTGTGCAGCGGTCGCCGCTTCCAGCTTTTCAAAGAGTGCTCTGGCATAATCAGCGGCTTTTCGGTGCGAATCACGCAGCTTCGCGGAATGCTCCAGCAGCTTGAGTGCCTGTTCGGCATTCTGCTGCTTCTGTGTCAGCTCCGGGATTGCTTCGGCACGCGCAGCTTCTGCATCGTACAGATCAGCGGCAGATTTCGCATTTGTTTCGAGCTGAGGCAGGGCAGCGCGGTGTTCAGTCAGTGTTCGTTCATCTTTGTGCAGAAGCCGTTCCGCGTTCTGCATGGCGGCATACTGTGCCTGAAGTGCTGCGGCGGCTTCCGCAGCAGAGACCTGTTCGCGGAGCAGCGCAATCTCCGGTTCTTTTGTGAGCAGCTCATTTGCCTGCTGCTGAGTCAGGTGCAGATCCCGCAGCAGCGCGTTCTGCTGTCTGGCGTATTCCGCCTCTTTGATTTTAGACTGCAAAAACAGATCTGTCTCCTGAATTCTGTGAATCTGCGCTTCGAGATTGCCTGCGTCATGCTCGCAGATCTGCCGTAAAAAAGGCAGTGCTTTGTCGGCGAGGGACGGCTCGTCACGCAGTGCAGCAAACAGCTCAGCGCCTTCCTCCTCCGGTTCTGTCCGGATGGCAGCAGCCGCCTGACAGATCGCGAGGTCGATGTCATCCTGCTGACGCTTTGCGGCAGAGTGTGCATCCTTGAGCAGCTCCTGAAAGCGTGCATAGCGGGTCGTTGCAAAGAGCTTCTGAAACAGCTCACGCCGATCCTTTGACTTGGCATTGAGAATCTTCAGAAAATCGCCCTGTGCGATCATCACGGTCTGCGCAAACTGTTCGCGGTCGAGTCCGATCAGATCACGGATTGCAGTATTTGCAAGCTCCTGCGAGTCCACGTTTGTGCCGTCGCTGTGCCGGAGCAGGGATACGGCGCTGCCTTCTTTGACCGTGCCGCTGCCGCGCCGTTTTGCGCGGAGATACTCCGGATTTCTGCGCACTGTAAACCGCTCTCCGCGGTGCGTGAAGACCAGCTCGACGAAGGTTTCTGTTTCCGGCGATGCATAATCAGAGCGAAAGCTTTTCGAGGAACGTCTGTCCTTTCCGCCGCTGGCTTCCCCGTAGAGCGCAAAGGAGATCGCATCGAAAACAGTTGTTTTGCCTGCTCCGGTATCACCGGAAATGAGAAACAGCCCGCTGCTTCCGAGTTGCTTGAAATCGACCGTCACGCAGTCTGCATACGGTCCGAACGCCTGCATGGTCAGTTTTTCAGGCTTCATCCGGCATGCACCTCCCCGTCGATCTGTTCGAGCAGCGCCGAAACAATCTGCTGCTGCCGTTCATTCGGCACAGCGCCCGCATTCTGGAACGCATAGAATTCCGAGAACAGCGTCAGGAAATCCGCGCGGTCCGGTGCGCTGCCCGCATCGACAGACCGGTCTGTGCGGATCTTGGAATTCTGTACCGTCAGCTGAAGCAGATTCGGAAACACCGTCCGGAGCTGTCTGGCAGCATCGGCAGGCGGTTCTTCATCGGTCAGCAGTACATGGACATAGTCCCCGGTCTTGTCATGCTGAAGCAAATCTGCAAGCGTACCGGTCAGCTCCTGCATCCCGTGCATCGGACACAGCGGGATCGCCGTGATCTGCACTTTGCCTTTTTCTCGCAGCTCAGCAATCGTCACCGATTTATGCTGATGCAGCTCGGAGAAGGAGTATTTCAGCGGAGAACCGGCATAGCGCACGCTCTCACGGGAAACCTGCTGCGGACCGTGAAGATGTCCCAGCGCGACATAGTCATAGGCATCGAACAGCGAAGCGGAAATATTATCCAGTCCGCCGATCGCAAGCTCCTCCGATTCGCAGGTCACGGCACCCGTGAGAAACTGATGACAGACCAGCACATGCCGCCCTTCCGGACTGACAGGATGATGCTCCAGAACAACGCGCAGCGCATCTTCATAGGAGCGGATCTGTTCTGACAGTTCGGGATATTTCTGACGGACGAGCGCCGGCGTGCAGTAGGGCAGAAGATGCACCGTGAGTTCCCCGAAGCTGTCCTGCATCGGATAGTCATAGATCGTTGCCGGTTCTGCACCGGCGATATGGATGCCGCCCAGCTCGGCAAGCCCTGCGAGATAGGCGACCCGTTCTGCGGAGTCGTGGTTGCCGCTGATGAGATAGCAGGGCAGACGGCGTTCCGCGAGCGCTGTCAGAAACCGGCTGAACAGCGTCATGGCTTCGGGTGAGGGGGTATTTCGCTGATAAACATCGCCCGCGATCAGAACCGCGTCCGGCTGCTGCTCATCGGCGATCGAGAGAATCTGCCGGAGAATAAATTCCTGATCCGGAAGAAGGCTGTGCTTGTGCAGGACCTTCCCG
Source organism: uncultured Ruminococcus sp. (assembly GCA_946531975.1). Classification (GTDB taxonomy): domain Bacteria; phylum Bacillota; class Clostridia; order Oscillospirales; family Ruminococcaceae; genus Firm-04. The sequence goes on from CAMNAY010000082.1 coordinate 4,808, forward strand.
ATATGCAGGTCGGCGAGATGAAGAAACCGCAAACAGATCACCTGGCTTTCATTTGAAATGGTCAGAGCGCCTTCAGAAGCGCACAGAGGAAGTCCCAGACTCTTTTTGCAGAGGAGATCGAAAGCCGCTCTCTGGGCGTGTGGATGTCAAAGAGATCCGGACCGATCGAAATGCACTGAAGCTGGGGTGCTTTCGCCGCGAGAATACCGCATTCCAGACCGGCATGGATCGTCTGGATCACCGGTTCTTTGCCGTACTGTCCGCGGAACACCTGAGCAGCGACGGATTCCAGTGCAGTGCTGGGGCGGTATTCCCATGCGGGATAATTTCCGGATTCTGCGGACGAACCGCCGGCCTGCGCCGCAATGTCTGCGAGTCTGCGTGCAAGCTGTGCTTTTTTTTCATTGATACCGCTGCGAATCAGCGCATCGACCTGCATTGCATCCGCATCGAGCTTCATGATGCCGATATTCAGCGAGGTTTCCGGCATGTGCAGTGTTTCGTTCATTTCCTGCACGCCGTTGGGGAGCTTTGCGAGATGAAGCAGCAGATCTGCGGTCGAATCGGCAGGGAGTGCTGCCGTATTTGCTGCGGTCTGCGTGAGCCTGAGTACAAGCGTCTGCTCAGCGGGATACTCTGTGCGGATCTGTTCCAGTTCCCGCTGTACGGCGCCGGTCAGTGCATCGGCATCATCGGAAGAACACAGCAGTGTCGCTTCGCACTCCGTCGGGATGACATTATCTCGCACGCCGCCTTCCCATGTGCTGAGCCGGAACGGTACGGGCACTGCACGGAGCAGCCGCAGCATGGTCATATTCGCATTGAGCAGGGGCTTATGAATCTCCGCACCGGAATGTCCGCCGGTCAGACCGGAGAGGGAAAGCGTGATGCACATGCCGGAAGCAGCTTCCGCCTGAACAGGAAAGCGCAGATGCGAACGCACTCCGCCGGCGCATCCGACCGTGAAGATTCCTTCCTCCTCCGAATCAATGTTGAGGAGATAGGTGCCGTCCAGTTCATCGGGGGACAGTCCGGTCGCACCGTCCATGCCGGTTTCCTCATCGACGGTCAGGACAACTGTCAGCGGCGGATGCGGAATCCTGTCTGATTCGAGCAGTGCAAATGCATATGCGACTGCGATGCCGTCATCGCCGCCGAGTGTCGTGCCGTCTGCGGAGAGAAAATCGTCCTGCCAGACAAGTGTCACCCCCTCGGATTCCATATCCTTGGTGCAGTCCGGCAGCTTGGCGCAGACCATATCCAGATGCCCCTGAATGATGACGGTCTGATGCGATTCGTAACCGGCAGAAGCGGGTTTGCGGATGATGACATTGCCGGTTTCATCCGCATGTGCGTCGAGCGAGAGCCGTTTTGCGGTTTCCAGCGCCCATTTCTGGATGCCGGCGGTGTTGCCTGACCCGTGCGGAATGGCAGAGAGTTCGGTGAAATAGCGGAAAACAGCTTCCGGTTTCGGAGATTGGTTCATTGTTTTGCACACTTCCTTTGGCTGATCGAGATAGATATAGTTCGGGTGATAGGGAAGAATAAGCGACGGATCCCGCTCTGCCTCCTGCATGATCCGTTCGCGCAGTCCGCTGTTCAGCAGTGCATGCAGTGCAGGGAGCTTTTCATCTGTAAGACCGGGACATCCGTGATAAAGCGTCAGTGCGGTTTGGTTATCTGCACTTCGCATGACGCGAACCGGCCAGAGCGAACAGGCGAAGGGCTTTTCCTCCGGCGGCAGCGTGCAGCCGGATGCCGGATCCAGAAACGGACAGCGCTGAGCGGTATGCGTGCTGTCATAGGGCAGCGTGATGCGGTAACGCCCGTTTTCCTCCCGGATCTTCCAGCGCGGATCACCTTGCAGTCTGCGGACCGCAGCCGCAGAAAAAGTCGGCAGCTCCCATGCGCTCTGCTCCTCAAAAATGCAGCAGTTCTGACAGGCAGCGCAGGTTGTTCCCGAAAGGATTGAACTCAGCATATCAAAGACTCCCTTCCGCACCAGACGGCGGTGAATTTTTCATTGCGTATGTCGGGATGATAGGAATTTTTCGAGGCGCGCATACCGCTCTCTCCGAGATCCTCCTCACGGTTGAGATAATCCGCCTGCGGCAGACATTTTGCCATCTCATTCGCAACGACCGGCCATGCATGAGGGTAATTCGGAATGACCTTCTCAAAATGCACATCAAAAATGCCGGTCGAAATCTCAGAGATCACGGTCATACCGACGGGGCATTGTTCCGGCTCTGCGTAGAGCAGCAGACCGGAGAGATGCAGCGCATTCCAGTGTGCGGCTGCTTCCCGGATGCAGGCAAGCTCGGCAAGCAGGGAGCCTTCTGTCGGATCAGGACGGTTTGCAAGCCACTGTTCCGCGATTTTCACGGCGAGGTCAGCATTTTCAGCGATCAGCGGCTGAATCTGTGCATTGG
>CAMNAY010000083.1 GCA_946531975.1 uncultured Ruminococcus sp.
ATGCATGGAACAGAATGCTCATGATGATCGAATTCGTGCAGACCGATTTACCGGAGCCTGTCGTACCGGCGATAATCATATGCGGCATCTTTGCGATGTCTCCGAGAATGACATGACCGTCGATATCCTTTCCGACGGCGAAGGTCAGGCGGCTCTGGGAATTCTGGAATTCGTCCGATTCGAGAATTTCGCGCAGCGAGACTGTATCCTTGGTGTTGTTCGGCACCTCCACGCCGAGTGCAGGCTTGCCCTCGACCGGAGAAATACGCACGGACAGACCGCCGAGATTCAGACCGATATCGTCAGCGAGCGCCGTAATCTTCGAGATTTTGACGCCGGCAGCGGGCTGGATCTCATAGCGCGTAACCGTCGGCCCTCTGCGGATGCCGGTGATCCGGACCGTCACGCCGAAGCTCGCGAGCGTATCGACCAGCTGCTTGCCTTTTTCGCGCAGCTCCGAAGCTCTGTCCGCATCGTTTGCGTTATTTTCGGCACGGTTCAGGAGGCTGAGATCCGGCGCAATATAAGGGATCTCCGGTTCCTCCTCATAGACGCTGTCATCAGACAGTGCGCCGTCATCGGAATCCTCCGCCCACGGCAGCCGGTTCACCTGTTCGGGTTCCGGTTCGAGCGCGGCGAAATCCGCAAGCGCCTCCAGCTCGGCTTCCTCCTGCTTGGACATCCGGAAGCCGCCGACGCCGGTTTCCGTTTGTGAAGGCAGACGGTTGATCTCCGCTTCGGGAACTGCTGCGCCGCTGTCAAAGATCGGCACATCGAGGTCGATGTTGTGGAGATCACTGCGTGCAGGCACAGCCGCACCCGCATTGAGCATCTTCTCGACCTCGCGCAGATGCTGTTTATCATCGTTCGGATGCTTTTTTCTGCGGCGGGGTGCAGGTTCAGCTTCCGCCTTGGCTCTGCGGCTGTCGCGGACAAAGACCGGTGCGGGCGGGAGCGGCTCAGAAAGCTCCTCCTCGTCGTCCTCGTCCTCGTCATCATCATCCTCATAGAAATCCTCGCGCACGCTTTCGAGCCCGCGTGTTGCGGCATTGGTGATGCCGTGCCAGATCATGACGAAGGGCTTGGCGATCAGCTGAAGCATTTCGCCGAAGCCGCGGTTTGTCAGCAGCATGAAGGTCATGATGAGCAGCAGCGAGACGATGATCTTCGCACCGACCTCATCGAACAGCCAGATCAGCGGGAAGACAATCACGCCGGAGATCAGACCGCCGCCGTAGAGATGCTTGCCGTTCTCATAGAGCAGGTTGACGGATTCCCGGAAGATCAGCGGTTCGCCGGTGTTTGGATTGAGCGAATTGAGGGAATCGCCGAAGAAAAGCTGAACAAAGCTGCTCACCAGCAGCGTCAGAACCGTTCCGTAGATTGCCTTCTTGGAGGCTTCCTTGGAGTGATCCTGCGTGATGAGAAAAGCGGTATAGAGCAGGATGACCGGCACGAACACCACGCCGATTCCGAAGAAGCCGCGGACGAAATTGTGCATGACGGTCCAGAACTTTCCGCCCCTGACGAATGCGATAAACGCGATCATCAGCGCTGCCAGCACCATGATTGCAGAGCGGAACTGATTATTCGGCGGCTTGACCGGCGCCGCCGGCTGTTTCTTCTTTACGGTTGTTTTCGCAGGCGCACTGGGAACGGAGTTGGCACGCCTTGCAGGAGTCTTTTTTGCGCCGCCGTTATTTTTCTTGGCGGCAGAGCCGGTCTTTCCGGCATTTTTCTTTTGCGCCATTCTGTCTGCCTTTCCTTATCAAAAAACGAAGTAAAACCGGTAGTTTGAGAGGAAATCCCCTCTTATGGATTACATGGAATAGATCCAGTAACCGAAGGTCAGCAGGCTGACCAGGAATGTGTAGATTGAGAACACGATGAAATTGTCGGATTTGATGAGCCACTTGACCAGCTTGATTGCGGCAACGCCGACGACCGCAGCCGTGACGAAGCCGATTGCCGTCGCGGTCCAGTTGACTGTAATGGAGCCTTCGAGTGCATCCTTCAGCTCCACGAGGCAGCCGCCGAGAATCGCGGGAATGCCCAGCACGAAGGAATACTTGACAGCCGTTTCCTTTTCCAGACCGGAAAACAGTCCGCCGCTGATGGTCGAGCCGGAGCGGGAGACGCCGGGGAACAGTGCCGCACACTGGAACAGACCGATCACGACGGCATCCTTTACGGTGAGATCGCCGGCAGTTTTCTTTGTGCTGCGGATACGGCTTGCGAAGAACAGCTCAACGGATGTAAACAGGAAGCAGCAGCCCAGAATCGGCAGCGTAACATTCTCAAATACATCCTTGATGAGATAGAACGGAACGAGCAGGACGAGGGAAATAAACAGCATGATGAGCATTCTGCGCTCCGGGTTCATGGTCTTCCACTTGAATTTTCCGGTGAAGATGTCCCTGACCAACCGGAAAAACTCCTTCAGCAGTGCCCAGATCGTATCACGGAACGCAATGCACACAGCGACGAGCGTACCGAGATGCAGGATCACGAGCAGGAACGTGCCCTCCTCTACCGACTGACCGGTCAGCTCCTGATAAAGCTTGAGATGACCGGAACTGGAAACCGGCAGAAATTCCGTCAGTCCCTGAATAATTGCCTGAACGATCGCATCCAGAATTGACATGCGTTTGCCTCCTTCAAAAAGTATGTTTTTACATAGTTATACTTCTATATCATACCACATTTTCCCCGTGCTGTCAATAAAGAGAATCCGCTGATTAAAGCGGGGCTTTTTGTGCATACTACCTCTATATCAAACAGAGGAGCGATGCACATGGCATATCAGAAGGTCGTGATTGCGGGGCTTGACACCTCGAAGCTGACCGTCCTGACGGAACGTGAAAAGATGCAGCTTCTGCGGGAGATGCAGGAGACGGGCAGTGAAGCGGCGCGGGAGAAGCTGATTCTCGGAAATCTGCGGCTGGTGCTGAGCGTGATCCAGCGCTTCACGGGCCGCGGCGAGGATGCCGACGACCTCTTTCAGATCGGCGTGATCGGTCTGATCAAAGCGATCAGCAACTTTGATCTTTCCAAGGATGTGCGCTTTTCGACGTACTGTGTCCCGATGATTGCAGGCGAGCTGCGGCGGCATCTGCGGGACAGTCATGCCGTGCGGGTAAGCCGGTCGCTGCGCGACCTCGCGTACAAGGCAATGCAGATGCGGGAACAGCTCACCGCATCGCTCGGCAGAGAGCCGACCGCCCAGCAGATTGCGGATGAGCTCGGCACCGAACGTGCAGAGGTGGTGCTGGCGCTGGAGAGCATTTCCGATCCGGTCTCGCTGTACGAGCCGATTTATTCAGACTCCGGCGACCCGCTGTATCTGATCGACCAGATCGGCGATCCGGACAGCACCGACAGCAGCTGGATGAGTGAAATGGCGCTGCGGGATGCACTCGCGGCACTCTCGGACAGAGAAAAAAATATCCTCCGCCGGCGTTTCTGGCAGGGCAAAACGCAGGTGGAGGTCGCACAGGAGATCGGCATCTCACAGGCACAGGTATCGCGGCTCGAAAAGGCAGCGATCGCAAAGATCAAGGAGCAGCTCTGAGAAAAGCTGCTCCGGAGGGTTCACGGAAAGCTGACGAAATGCGTTTCCAGCAGTTCGAGAGCGGGCTTGCCGTTGAAGGTCTCGGTCAGGCGGGCTTCGAGCGCCGGCAGACGGTCTGTCCGGATGTCAAACAGCAGCGTGACCTTCTCGCCGAAGTCGCTGCCCGCGTCGATCGTCTCAAATTCCGGCAGCAGATAGCTGACCTTGCCGTAATTGCCGTAGTCGATCGCATAGCGGATGCGGTACGCCTCGCAGAAATGCAGCGTTTCTGCATTCTGCACGGCGAGTGCCGCCGCTGCGGAATACGCACGGGTCAGACCGCTCGCACCGAGCAGCACGCCGCCGAAATAGCGCGTCACCACACAGCAGACATCGGTCAGACCGGCTTTTTCCAGCACGCTCAGCACCGGAATCCCGCCGGTGCCCTGCGGCTCGCCGTCGTCGCTGTATCGGGAGAGCGCCCCCTCGCGGATGCGGTACGCCCAGACATTGTGTCTCGCCTTATGGTGCTTTGCCTTCACGGCATCGACCGCAGCAAGCGCCGCTTCCGCCGTCTGAACGGGGAAAAGCTGCGCGATGAATTCGGAGCGTTTTTCGGTGATGCTCCCCTCACAGGCAGCGGCAGCCGTTGTAAATTCGATCATTGGAAGATTCCTCATAAACAGGCAGGAGGCAGAATCCGTTTCCGGATTCCGCCTTCGCCGGTTTCTTTCTGTTGTGATTGGAGCCGGATCAGAGCTGCTGTCCCATCCGGTACATGCACAGTGCAGACTGTGTTCTCCGTCTTGCCTCGCGTGAAGCGGGCATCCGACTGACTGTGCGGAGGAAGACGCCGAGCAGGGCAAGCATCATCAGCAGATAGAGTCTGGTTACGCAGCCTCTGTTGCTGAGGTCAAAGAGCAGTGCGAGCACACCTGCCTGACCGAGAAACACCTGCATCAGCCGTCTGTCATTGCTTGCCCGCAGGATCCACGCAGCAATCGCGGAAGGCAGCAGCATCAGCAGACCGAACGCGAGCAGCGAGGTGTTGACATAGCCGCCCATGCACCACGCAGCGATCCGGTAGCTCACGAGCATCGGGGACAGGAGCGTGAGGACGAGCAGCGAAGCATGCAGCCCGCATCTGGAGCGCAGCGCCAGCGCCGAGCAGACCGTGATCCAGAAGAAGAAGCCGAAGGTGACAGTCCCGAATGATGCGAGCAGCCCGCTGCTGTTGCCGCAGTCCGCCGCAATGTCACCCGCCTGAACCAGAAAGCCGAGCAGGACGCCTGCAAAGCCTGTCAGGGCAAAGCCCATGAACAGTTTCATGTGATTCCGAATGAATGTGATGTATCTTTTCATTGTAATTACCTCCCTTTGCGCTTACTATACCACAAAAGGCAGCGCCGCGCAAGGGCTTTTCAAAATTACAAAAAGATTATTCAGAATCATTCATGTTCTCTTCATTTTTTCTTCATTTCACCATGCCGATCATGGCTTTATAGTCGGCATCTGCGGGGCTGATCGACCGCTGTGCAAGCCCGTAGACCGAGGTCGCCTTCGCCTCAAGATCCGAGCAGATCCGGCAGTTTTCGTTCAGCTCAGCGAGCTTTGCGAGCGAAGTCGCATACGGCAGTGTTGTTCCGGCATTCTTTGCCGCCGTGAGGATATCGCGCCCTCGTTCATTGAGCGCGAGGATTCTGCCGTAGGGCGGCGGATTCTGCGTATCCTCCGGACGGATGCCGATGAGCAGCGTCAGCAGGATGCGGCGGATCCGCGCCATGGGGTAGCGCTTGCTTTTGATATTGAGCAGCAGCGATTCCAGCGAGGTTTCATTTCTTGCGGAGAGAATCTTATTCTCCAGCCCGTGACCGACCTCCGGCAGACCTGCGATCTCCGCGGCGGTCGCTGTCCGCAGCTTATAGAGCAGCACGCGTTCCAGATTCTCAAAGCGGGCGGTCATGCCCGTTGCGGCGCAGGCGCTGATTGCGTCGGCGGAGATGTCCGGCACAAGGTCGTCGAAGTCGCCGCTGTCGCTCTCCATAAGCTGCCGGATGAGGGAAGCACTCGCGACCTTTCCGGTCGGCACAGCGGCATCGTGCGCCTCATTGCGCTTGACGGTAAACGGCTGAATCTTCAGCTTCACCGCGACCATCGCCTTGAGGTATTCGATCGCGAGGACATTGTTCGGCGAACTGAACAGCATCCCGATCTCATCGCCGTAGGTCTGGCGGATGAGGATTTGCAGTGCCTTTGGGTAGGAATTACCGAGTTTCATCAGATCTTCCAGCTCCGGACGCTTTGCGCAGGAATAGGTCGCCTTGACCGCAGCGGAGAGCAGCCCAAGATCGCCGCACTCACTGCCGAAGGACAGCTCATCCACACAGCCCAGCCCCTTGAGAATATACATGGCACCCATGGCATAGGTCTCGGCAGCACTCAGACTGTACGCGACCGGCAGCTCGATCACGAGGTCTGCGCCGCAGCGCACCGCTGTCTTCGCACGCTCGAATTTGTTGATGACGGCGACGTCGCCGCGCTGCACGAAGTTTCCGCTCATGATCGCGACAATATGCGTCGCGCCGTGCTTGCGCGTCTGCTCGATATGATAGAGATGCCCGTTGTGGAACGGGTTGTATTCACAGATGATTCCGCTGATTTTCATTGATTGCTGCCTCCTTGTTTCGTCCTTTTCGCCGGATTCTGAAAAAATTGGGAAATCCTCTTGCAAGTTACAGGAATATCGTGTATAATAAAGAGTGCGGCGGCTGACTGTCCGGAGGGCGTCAGCCAGTGTAAGTAGTAATTATATCGGAAAGGAAGAATCATTATGTTAATCTTGGTTGTCAACGCAGGCAGCTCCTCGCTGAAGTATCAGCTCATCAATATGGAGGACGAGAGCGTCCTTGCGAAAGGAAACTGCGACCGCATCGGCATCGACGGTCATGTCTCCCACAAGACCGCTGACGGCAGAACTGTTGATGCAGACTGCAATTTCCCGACCCACACCGAAGCATTTGAGAAGCTCGTCGAGGTCCTGACGACCGGCGATGCCGCTGTCATCAAGTCCATGAGCGAGATCTCCGCAGTCGGTCACCGTATCGTTCAGGGTGCTGAGGTCTTCGACCGTCCGTGTCTCGTAACGCCGGAGATCATCGACAAGATCGACGATCTGCGCGAGCTGGCACCGGTTCACAATCACGCACATGCGCTGGCGCTCCGTGCCTGCACCGCAGTCATTCCGGAGACCACCCCGCAGGTCGTTGTGTTCGATACCGCATTCCACCAGACCATGCCCCCGAAGGCATTTATGTTCGCACTGCCGTATGAGGATTACGAGAAGTACCACGTCCGCAAGTACGGCTTCCACGGCACCTCTCACCGCTTTGTTTCCGCAGCCCTCGCTGAAGCAATGGGCAAGGACATCAAGGATCTGAAGATCGTCACCTGCCACCTCGGCAACGGCTCCTCGATCACCGCAGTCGAAGGCGGCAAGTGCATCGACACCTCGATGGGCTTCACCCCGCTCGACGGCATCCTGATGGGCACCCGCTGCGGCGCTGTTGACCCGTCCGCTGTCACCTTCGTTGCAGACAAGCACGGCTTCACTCCGGATGAGATGAGCCAGTACATGAACAAGAAGTCCGGCTTCCTCGGCGTTTCCG
>CAMNAY010000084.1 GCA_946531975.1 uncultured Ruminococcus sp.
GTTCTTCTCCGGTCAGTTCCGCTGCAAAGAACAGCGTCTTTCCGCAGTTGAAGCTGTCGAGGCTGTACGCGTCGGTCAGGTAGGACGGAATGACACCGTCCGGCTCGACGCGCTGCGAGAGATATCGCAGGACAAACTCTGCATACTCAGCGCGTCCTGTGGCTTCAAACATGCGCTTGCAGCCGAGCAGCAGGCAGCCGTCCTCATAATTCCAGTAGTTCTTGAAAGGTTTGTGTCCGGACAGATAAGCATGAAAAAAACGTTCTGTCATGGCTGTTCTCCGGCAAGGGCAGCCTGAATTCCGGCATAGAGCCGTTCTGCACCTTGGGAAACCGAATAATCACCGTAGCTCAGACCGGTGAATACATCCTCGTAGACACCGTTTACGCCTTTCAGTGCAGCATCTTCAAACGACGGGTCGATCCGGAAGGATGTCCAGTCGTTCATGCGTCTGTACGCTTCAGCGGTCTTGTCCCCCAACAGTCCCGCATCGCTGCAAACCTGATAAGCATTGTGATTCAGCGGAACGCCGCGTTCCGTTCCGAGTGTCTTGACCGCACCGTCATTGCTGACCAGATAGGCGATCAGTTTGGCACAGGCTTCCGGATTTTTTGTATGTTTGGAAATCGCGAAGCCCTGTGCAATTTTTGAGAAGCCGCCGCGGTATTTGCCCAGATCGGAAAAATATGTTCCGACCGTCAGGTTCTGCCCGTCGGCAAGCGAATCAATGAATTTACCGGCAGAGGAATCCCATTCATAGATTCCGCCGTATTTTCCTGTGATCCAGTTTTCGTCTTTGTCGAAGCTGTCTGCACCGCCGCCCGCGATCTGTTTCAGCGGCGGAATGACATGGTTTTGCTCCATGTCCTCAATGATGCCGAGCGCTTCTTCAAGTTCTTCTTTTGTATATTGGAACTGACCGTCTGCGACCCATTCTCTGCCGTATCTGCACTGGAGAACATAGACGGCAAAGAGCATACGGTCGTACCAGCCCAACGCCAGCGGATAGCATTCCTCGCCGAGCTTTTCCCGGAAGACCGGTCCTGCGGCACACAGATCCGCAAAGCTCTCCGGCACCGGAATGCCGGCTGCATCATAGACAGAGCGGTTCCAGAAGAAGACTCTGCCGGTTTCGCTGACAGGAATGCAGCGCAGTTCGCCGTCAACGGTACACATATCCAGTACATCTGCATCATATTGCTGTAAGTCGATGATGCTGCTGAACTGCCGCAGATCGAGAAAGCCGGTTTTTTCCGAATTGTAGTCGGTGATCCAGTTCCAGTTGACCTGCATGACATCCGGTTCGGTTCCTGCATACAGCGCAGCGGCGCAGGCTTCCTCCCAGCCGCTCCAGGCACCGTATTCACAACTGACCGTGATGTCCGGATTCGCGGACATGAACTGACTGACAGCCGCTGACGTCGCCTGATGACGGGATTCACCGCCCCACCATGAGAACCGGATGCTGTTTTTGCCGGATTGCGCGGTACCGCACGCTGACAGCAGAAAAGCCGCAGTTATGCACAGCGTCCCCACCCGTTTTCGCATAACACTCTCCGTTTCGGTTTGATCTCCGGAACGCGGTGCTCAGCCGCCTCCGGACAGTTTTTCAGCTTACTGATTCTATTATACACGCCGCGGTGTTTCTTGTCAATGCACAATCGTCCGCTGAACCCTGCAAATCATCCTGAATACCGCACAGCATCTTGACAAGCGCACGTTTTTCTGGTATAATAAATCCGGTTCGCAACGGTGCGCCTTACAGATCTGCAAAGAAGCAGCAGGACTGTAAGGCTGTTTTTGTATAATGCGTTGAAAAATGGTCATTTCTTTCGGTTTGCCCATTGCATTTTCTTATGATTTATGGTATACTGTGAGAGAATCCGAAAGAAGGAGGCGCGGCTATGCCGGCAGATGTGATGCTTCAGGAAATCAAAAGCATTGCGAAGCGGGCAGTGTTTCTGAATATTGCGGCATATCTTGTCAGCGTGATCGTTCTGGGTGCGACGCTTTCCTTTGCAGCCGGACTGCTGCTTGGAAATGCAGTGCTGTTCGGGTCACTGTTTTTGCTGCGCATCAGCATTCTGCGGACAGAGCAGGATGCAAAGCGCACCGGTGTGACCAGCCAGCGCAGACATCAGATGTTCTATGCGCTGCGGCTGCTGCTGTTTGCTGCTGCATTCGGTACAGCCGTTGTGCTGCGGAAACAGATCTCACCGGCGGCTGTTGCAGTCCCGATGATATACCCGCGGCTGATTTATACTGCGGGTGCGCTGTTCTTCCGCAAGGATTCAAAGTCCCGCGAAAAAAAGAGGTGAGACGAAAACAATATGGCATTATTTGCAATTCCGAAGGTGCTTCAGGGACCGGAGGAACTGAATGTTGAGGGTCCCAAGGTCATAAAGACCTTTGAGATCTTCGGGCTGAAGATCAACTTCACCGAGACCGTGGTTCTGGAGTGGATCGTCATGGCAGTGATTCTGCTTGGTGCGTTCCTTCTGACCAGAAACCTCAAGGTCCGGAAGGTCTCCAAGCGGCAGGCGATCGCGGAAATGGCAGTGGAGGCGATTACGAATCTGGTACGGGATACCATGGGCAAACGCTGGCTGTGGTTTACGCCTTACATTGCGACGGTGTTCTGCTTCTCGATCTTCGGAAGCCTCATCAGTCTGCTTGGCGTGCGTGCAGTGACATCGGATTTCTCGGTGCTGCTCTGCTGGGCTGCGATCACGTTTCTCCTGATTACCGTGACAAAGATCCGGTACGGCGGTGTGAAGGGCTATCTGAAGGGCTTTGTCGATCCGATCCCCGTGATGCTGCCGATCAACATTCTGAGCGAGGTATCGACCCCGACGGCAATGGCGCTGCGTCATTTCGGCAATATTGCAGGCGGCTCGATCATCATGGGACTGATCTATTACGGACTGGCAAACCTGAGCCGCATCATTCACCTTCAGGTGCCGGTTCTGACGGTCGGTATTCCGGCATTTCTGTCCCTGTACTTTGACCTGTTTTCCGACTTCATGCAGGCGTTTATCTTTATCATGCTGACAATGGTGTTTATCAGCAATGCCGGGCCTGCGGATGATGAAACACCGCAAACCAACTGAATGGAAATAATGAAAACGGAGGTACTCTATTATGGAAATGAGTGAGGCAATCGTACTGGCAGGTTCTGCAATCGGTGCAGGTCTTGCAATGATCGCAGGTATCGGACCCGGCATCGGTGAAGGCTATGCCGTCGGTAAGGCGTGTGAGGCAATCGCAAGACAGCCTGAGGCTTCCGGCGCAGTCACAAGAACCATGTTCGTCGGCTGCGCTGTTGCGGAGTCTACCGGTATTTACGGTCTGATTATCGCACTGCTTCTGATCTTCCTCAAGCCGTTCACCTGATCGGCGGGAAAACCGGAAATCTTACGATAAAAAGGACTGAATGAAATGAAGCTTGGATTTTTATCCATTGATACCGGCACCATTCTGTTCACGCTGGCAAATACGCTGATTCTGTTCTTCGGTCTGAAGCATTTTCTGTTCAAGCCTGTCAACAGGATTCTGGAGGAGCGGCAGACTGCCGTTGACCAGACGCTGAAGGACGCGGAGGATGCACGGGACCGTGCAGAGACCGCGGAAACAACCTATCAGGAGAAGCTTGAGCAGGTGAAGGAAGAATCTGCCGAGATGATGCGCAGTGCAACAAGACGTGCGCAGAAGCGCTCGGATGAGATCATTGCACAGGCAAAGGCAGAGGCTGCGGGAATCCTGCAGCAGAATGCCGAGGAGCTGGAGCGGGAGAAGCGCCGTGCGGAGCAGGAGCTTCGCAGCGAGGTCTCCGGTCTGGCAGTCATGGTCGCGGAGAAGGTCGTCGAACGTGAGATCAATCCGCAGGATCATGCAAGACTGATCGACGAATTTATAGATTCGGTGGGTGATGTACAGTGAGTTCTGAGGTGTCTGCGGTTTACGCAAACGCACTGTTTTCATTGGCAAAGTCTGAGGGCGATTCTGTCCTTCAGGAGACCCGTTCCGATCTGAGACAGTTCTCGGTGCTGTTTTCCCTGAATCCCGATCTGACAAGACTGCTCTCTCTGCCGACGCTTTCCGTCGAGGAGCGGGTCGGTATCGCAAAAAAAATCTTCGGGGATCAGGGATATGCCGCGAGACTGCTGTTCCTGCTGATTGACCACGGCAGAGTCCCGTTTCTGCATGAAATCGCGGATGATTTTGATGCACGGATGCTCGATTATCAGGGCGCTGCCGATGTGCAGGTGACAACTGCCGTCGCAATGAGTCCGGAGCAGAAGGAACGGCTCCGCGCCGCGATCGGCAGAAAACTCGGAAAGACGATCCGCATTACTGAGCATATCGACCGCAGCATTTTAGGCGGCGTGATCGTGCAGTACGGAGATACGCGGATTGATAACAGTGTGAAATTTCGGCTGGATGCGCTGAAGGCGAAGCTCTCGTAAAGCAGCCCCGCATCCGGTATAAGAAGGTGCAACATGAATTTAAGACCAGATGAAATTACCGGCATTATCAAGGAGCAGCTCAAGAATTATGAGGCAAAGCTGAACCTTGCCGATGTCGGCACGGTGATCACAGTCGGTGACGGTATCGCCAATGTTCACGGTCTGGAGCAGTGCATGTCCGGCGAGCTTCTCGAATTCGAGGGCGGCGTTTCCGGCATGGCACTGAATCTGGAGCATGACTTTGTCGGCGCGGTGCTGCTCGGCTCCGATCACAATATCCGTGAGGGCACGTCTGTCAAGCGAACCAAGCGCATCGTTTCTGTTCCTGTCGGCGAGGAGCTGCTGGGCAGAGTCGTAAATGCGCTGGGCGAACCGATCGACGGCAAGGGTGCCATCCGCACGGGCGAGATCAGACCGATCGAAAAAATTGCGCCCGGCATCATCACCAGAAAATCGGTGCATGAGCCGCTGCAGACCGGTATCAAGGCAATCGACTCTATGATCCCGATCGGCAGAGGACAGCGTGAGCTGATCATCGGTGACCGTCAGACCGGTAAAACCACGATCGCCCTCGATACGATTATGAACCAGAAGGGAAAGGACGTCATCTGCATCTATGTCGCGATCGGACAGAAGCGTTCGACAGTTGCAAATGTCGTCGAGACCCTGACCAAAGCAGAGGCAATGCCCTATACGATCGTCGTGTCTGCGACTGCATCGGAGCTGGCACCGCTTCAGTACATCGCGCCGTATTCCGGCTGCACGATGGGTGAGTACTTCACCGATCAGGGCAAGGATGTGCTGATTGTGTACGATGATCTCTCCAAGCATGCCGTTGCATACCGCACACTTTCGCTGCTGCTGAAGCGTCCGCCGGGACGTGAAGCATATCCGGGCGATGTGTTCTATCTGCATTCCCGTCTGCTGGAGCGCGCCTGCTGCCTGAACGAGCACTACGGCGGCGGTTCCCTGACCGCACTGCCGATTATCGAGACACAGGCGGGCGACGTTTCTGCATATATCCCGACGAATGTCATTTCGATTACCGACGGTCAGATCTTCCTTGAGACGGATCTGTTCAATGCGGGCGTGCGTCCGGCAGTCAATCCGGGCATCTCGGTGTCCCGTGTCGGTTCCGCCGCGCAGATTCCTGCGATGAAGAAGGTCTCCGGCTCGCTGAAGCTGACCTATTCGCAGTACCGCGAATTGCAGGCGTTCTCGCAGTTTGGCTCCGATCTGGATAAGGATACCAAGGAGCGTCTGGCTCTCGGTGAGCGTGTTGTGGAGGTGCTGAAGCAGGGCAAGAGCAGCCCGCTCTCCGCAGCCGATCAGGTCGTGATTCTCTATGCGGTCACGAATAATCTACTGCGTGACATTCCGGTCAGCCGCATTGCGGAATTTGAAACAGCCCTGCTGACAGAGGTCAATGAGGCTCACGGAGATCTGATCTCCGAGATTACTCAGACCGGAAAGCTCTCGAAGGAGACAGAGTCTGCGCTGAAAACCGTTATCACGGAATTCGCCGCACACTTTGCCTGATCGGAGGGGTGAGTCATGGCAGGTGCCAATATGAAGGCGATCAAGCGCCGGATCAAAAGTGTGGAAAGCACCATGCAGATCACCAAGGCAATGGAGCTGGTCGCATCCTCAAAGCTGCGTCATGCGAAAGAGCGTGCGGAGCAGGCAGTCCCGTTTTTCAATCTGCTGTACGAAACCATGAGTGAGGTGGCGTCTGAAGCGGTCGGCTTCCATTCGCCGTATACAGAGGAGCGGGAAAACGGTGCGGCGCTGCTGGTTGTCATGGCTGGCGACCGCGGACTTGCAGGCGGATTCAATATCAATGTGTTCCGTCTCGCCGATGCCCGGATTAAGGAACTGGAAGCGGCAGGCAGAGAGGTCATTCTCATGACCGTCGGAAAAAAAGCCTCAGAGCATTATTCCAAGTTTCCCAACCGCATTCTCGGTACGTTTGATAATGTCGCAGAGAAAATGACCACCTATACTGCGCTCCATATGGCGGAGCATATCGTGCATCTGTTCGATCAGGGACATCTTTCTAAGGTCGAGGTGTTCTTCACGAATATGGTCTCTCCGCTGACGCAGGAGGCAAGACAGATGCAGGTCATTCCGGTTCCGAATCTGGAACGGAATCCCGGCGTGCAGAGCCTGACGAACTATGAGCCGAGCCCGGAAGCAGTGTTCAATTCACTGATTCCGCAGTATCTCGCCGGCATCCTGTACTGCGCTGTTGTCGATACCTATGCTTCCGAACAGGCAGCGCGCCGTATGGCAATGGAGAATGCGACGGATAATGCGCAGGAAATGATCGACGATCTTTCCCTGAAGTATAACCGTGCGCGGCAGGCATCCATTACACAGGAACTGACCGAAATCGTTTCCGGCGCCAATGCGCAGGAATAACGCGGCGGTACTCCCTTTATACTGATTTAGAAAGTGAGCTTCAAAAATGGCATATGAAGAAGCAAAGCGCGGCGGCACCGGCAAGATCGTTCAGATCATCGGCGCAGTCGTGGACGTGCGCTTTCAGAAGCATGAGCTGCCAAGACTGCTGAATGCCGTCGAGTGTGACAACAACGGGCAGCGGCTGGTGCTGGAGGTCGCACAGCATATCGGTGACGATATCGTTCGCTGCATCGCTATGAGCAGCACGGACGGTCTGGTCCGCGGTCTGGAT
>CAMNAY010000085.1 GCA_946531975.1 uncultured Ruminococcus sp.
GCACCAAGGGCGAAAAGGGCACCTACCTCGTTCATACGCTGAACAACACGGTCGTCGCTCCGCCGAGAATGCTGATCGCGCTGCTCGAAAATCACTATCAGGCAGACGGTTCGGTGAATATTCCGGAGGTTCTGCGTCCGTACATGGGCGGCAAGGCAAAGCTCGTCCCGCAGAAGTAATCACTCTGCAAACCGTATCAAATCAAACGCGCCGCGTGCATCTGATCTGCACGCGGCGCGTTCTGTTTTCAATTATTCCGTCTTTTGTCCTGCCGCTTCCTTTGCGCGGTATTCCGCAAGCCGCTGCTTTCCATCCTCCGATATGTGAGGGACAAGCGGCTCGATCGGCTCGGCATACCATTTCCCGTCATATCGCGCAGCAAACATCTCCACTGTCTTGTCTTCCGGTTCGCCGTTTTCATTCTTTATGCGCAGCTCAACCGTGAATTTGTATACCCGATCAATTCGGTCAAGGAAAACTGTGGCGTCATTGATTACCAGATCCGACCGTCCGAGATCACGTTCAATAAAGTGCATCAGATCTGTGTGATCCCGTTCCAGTTGTCTGATCTCTGCCCATTCTTCCGTTACCTCGGTCGGTTCACTGAGCGTAAAGGCGATGATCTGCGCGTATCTGTCGATCTGATTGTTGACTTCCTCCTCGATTCCCTCCTCTGTTCTGCCAATCACGCTGTACCCGCGCACGTATTCCTCGATCAGCGAGAGCTCCTGCATTTTATCGCGCTGTTCATCACAGCAGGCGGTGAGAAAATCGTTCATGACAATGACGGCTTCCTTTGCCTGATCCGAACCGTTATCGGGGAACTGAATCGGATACCCGCCGATGACGGTTCCGGCGATCTTGAGCAGCCACGCTTTCCGCAGATCCACAGGGTGCCGGAATTCGACATCGACCGTGATAAAGTCGTCCCAGCCCTCGCCGCTGAAGACCAATTCGCAGACAGAATCGACCTCCAATGTGTGGAATTCTGCGGCGGTTGAGTTGTCTGTCGCGTAGGCTGCATAGATTTCCTTTTGTCCGGTGCATTTTACCAGCGGCAATTCATGCTCGCCGTCAACCGCTTTGCCGGGCAATCCTTCCGTGAGGCGCAGACCGAACGGCGAAACATAAACCGCATTGTAATCTCTGCCGTTATAAGGAATCACGGTATCGGGCTGCAAATACCGGCAGGAGCCGGCGCCGCCCTTCAGGAAATCGGCGGTGAGCATCTGTGCTTCGCCCGCCGGCATCATCTGCCCGCTGTACGGATTCTTCTGCATCGGGAGCGCCCGGAGCGCATAACTGAGAAAATCCAGCGAGAAGAACTGTTTGCCGTGCGCATAGTTGACCGAGCTGACCCAGTGGCAGATCTGTCTGCCGTCCTCTGCCTTGTCCTGCCCCGTCAGTTCGGCATGCAGCTCCTCGGTCTGAAGGCCGAGAATCTGATTCTGCATGACCGGCAGCAGGGACAGGCTGTAATCGGACGCATCTGCCTCAGCGGGAATCACAGTATCGAAGAAATAGTACAGATGATAGGCGTCGCCGCCGATCGCGGTCAGAGTGAATGCGGCATCATCGGTTTCCCATCTGAGATTGCAGTCCTGTCCGAGACCGCTGTAGTCGAGGTCAACGCCGAAATAGTCCTGCATCAGTGCAGCGTAATTGCCTGCATTTTCGGTGCTTTCGGTGACGGCTTCCGCAGTCTGCGGGTCTTTCACGTCCGCAGTCGTCAGCAGAATCACCGTGCTGTTCAGTGTGACGGAGAAGCACTGCTCCGGAACGACCGGCTTGCTGAGCGGATAATACCATGTGGATGCGGAAACGCTCTTGTCGGAATACAGATTCACTGCAAACCGCGTCGGGGTATCGAGCGGCTGCTCGCTGATCTCGCCGACGGCGGTCTGCATGGAGCAGTCAGCCTGCATCTCATCCAAATGCGCCATATCCTCTGATGCTGCTTCGTCGCCTGTATGCTGTCCGGCTTCCAACTGCCATGTCGTATAGGGGAAGGTGTCTGCGAAGTCATCCTTCAGCATGACCGTCAGCGGTGTGACAGCAATGTGCGTGTATGCGGACAGACCGGTTTCGGGCGGGAAGCAGGCATCAAACCACTCCGGCTTCTGAATGAAATCGAACTGAAGAAAATTCAGCTCGTTTGTGTCCGGGTCTTGTGTGTCAGTGCCTGCACATTCCCACATCCAGCCGTTCTTCGCATCGGGTCTTCGCTCGTCCACCTGCACATGGAAGCCGACCGGCTCAAATCCAAAGCCGCTTGTGTCATACACCACAGAATGCATATGCCAGACCTCGCCGCCGTTCTCCCCGTCATTTGTGACGGCATACGCAGTACCGGGGTCGCTGCCGGTTGAACCGTAAAGCGGGGATCCGTCTTCTTCGTGCATGGAATAACATGTCTGCACACTGGGCCAGTCCTGATAGTCCATTTGGTCTATCAAGTCTGCATAGGTTTCAGCATCCGCATATTTCTGCCCCTTCAGCGGGATGACATCATAGAAAAAGTGCATCTGGAACGCATCGCCTGCCGCGGCGTGCAGCGTGATCCGGTAGTCGGCGTAGTCCCATACATAGTCGAGATCCATTCCCATGCCGGTAAAATCATAGGTGCAGGGAACGCCGGTTTTGTATGCGTAGTAGTCCTGCATGCACTGCGCATAGTGCGCCGTACCCGGCGTGACCTCCTGAATCTCACTGACAGCGGGTGTCTGCGGGGTGTTTTTGTCATGCAGAAGATTTGCGAACAGTGCGGCATTGCCCGCAACCAGTGCCGCCGCGATGCCCGCGCCGGCGATTGCCTTGCCGTTGATATGCCGCCTGATCTTTCCGTTTTGTGTTGAATTCGTATCACTGCCGGTCGCTGCCGGCAGCAGTGCCGCCTTCTTCATGATTTCCTCCTTCAGGGAGGGATCCGGCGCAAGCCGTTCCGTCACCTTACAGTAATTCTGGATTTTCATAACGATTCAACTCCTCTCCCAGGTCGTCTTTCAGCCTTTTTCGTGCGCGGTAAAGCTGCGTCTGAACAGCAGTCTGACTCTTTCCGGTCATATCTGCGATCTCTGCAACAGAATAGCCCTCGAAGTAATACAGATGAATGACTGCGCGGTATTTCGCAGGCAGCGCCATGACAGCGCGGTATACCTCGCTTTCTTCGGGGGCTTCATAGGTCAGATCCGCATCGTCCAGCGGAACGCTGAAGCGGTACCGGAAGGATCGGAGCAGATCCTTTGCACGGTTGACCGTGACGCGCATCATCCATGCGGTCTCGTGCTTGTCATCCGTAAATTCAGGATCTGTTTCAAAGCGCTTGAGAAAGACATCTGAGGTAATATCCTCCGCATCCGCGCGGTTTTTGCAGTAGGCAAATGCCAGCCGGTACACCGACAGGTGATAGGTTTCATAGATTTGTTCCATTTTTTGCGCAGTCACGGAGATCACCTCCCTTTCCTGATTGATCCGGGGTTGTGCGCAGTGAAGAAGTCGCGGCTTGTTTCACGTGATCAGAGGAGCAGGAATGCATCCCGCTCTCTGATAAGGAAACGATTGAAGGAGGCAAAATATCACACAAAACAGAAAAAATTTTTTCTGTTCCGCAGAACAGCCTTTTGAGGGGATACCGATTCCGGCATCCCCTCAGTGATTGATATTATGAAACTGTAAACTTTGCGGTGAACGGCTTGCCGCCGACTCTGGTCTCAAAGAGATAGCTGCCCGGCTCCAGATTGCCGTAATAATTCGACCAGTCGTAATGCTCGGTGCGGCTGCCGCCTGCGGGAAGCTCCAGTCCTTCTTCCGTGAATTCGAGTTCACATAACGGCGAGAGCGGCGAGCCGTCCGTGTTCAGGAGGCGGAACGCTCTGCCGAAATACACATCGCTGTTCGCATCATTTGTGAATACGATATCGCAGCCGGTCGGGGTAACATTCTCTGCCCTGATGTCTACAGCGAGAACAGAGGATGCCGTCGTCTGTGCCGCTGCGGTTGTCGTGTCCGGCTCAGGCTCGGTCGCAGCCGGCTGTGCATCGCTCGTGATGAAGTCCGGCAATGGCTGATTCACAGGAAGCGCCACGCCGTTCAGCACCAGATAGAAGTCCCTCGACGGGCGGATATCCAGCGGCTTTGCGAAGTGGAAAATCACCACGCCGCCAACCTTGTTTCCGCCTTGATTCCAGAACGTGCTCTGCACCGGATATTTCATCCAGCTGTAATCGCCGTTCATCCAGTCGATCGGCATTCCGACATTGCTGAATCCGGGGTAATGCGCCTCGCAGTACCATTCCTCATCCGAGAGGTCAAAGCTCATGTTTGTGTTTTCATCGGCAATCCATTCGTCAACGTCGATTCCTTCTGCGCCCTCCGAAATCAGCACCATGCCCAGCTCTGTAACGGCATATTTCGTGTACGGCGGAAGCGCGGTCACGATCAGATCATGATAGACCGGCGCCTTGATGAAGTTCGGAATCTCAACTGCCTCCGGCACCGAGGTGATATCCACGGTTCCCTGCCATACGACATTCTGCACGTCCTGTTCCAGCAGCTCATCGACCTGCGTGGGCAGGCAGGTGAAGATGCGGCAGTCGTGCATGCCCGCGCCGGTCATGTCGGTCACTCTGCCGAACATGTGCCAGACCTCCTGACCGTCTGTTGTCTCCGTGCTGAGCCGGAGCGGGTTCTCGCCGATGCGGAAGCCGTTTCGCCGCGTCAGGTCAATGCTGCTGCCGTCCTCGTTATAGAATCCGAAGATCGGGGTCGGGAAAAACTCGTCGCGTTTGCCGCCCGAATTCGCGTCATCCTCATAGCGCTGACCCTCCAGCGGGTATACATCGTAGAAGTAATAGAGCCGGAACGCATCGCCTGCGGCGGCGGTCATGTGAACGCGGTAGCCGTGATCCTCCCACGTAATATCGAGGTCGGTGCCGCTGCCGGTGAAGTCGTAGTCGGAGTCATAAAACGTCTGCATCCATTTGACATATGCGGGCTTGTTGTCTGCCTGCTGAATCTGCGGCTCCGGCTGCGATCCGCTGAAGTAGCGGCTGAGATCGCTGACCGGAATCTCTGTTTCACCGATGCGGATGACAGAGTCCGCGGGGGTGTCCTTGCCAAGCGGTTCCGCGAAGTTCATCAGAACCGCAACATAGCCGTCACACAGAACATTCCAGCCGTTCAAGAATGTGA
Source organism: uncultured Ruminococcus sp. (assembly GCA_946531975.1). Taxonomy (GTDB): domain Bacteria; phylum Bacillota; class Clostridia; order Oscillospirales; family Ruminococcaceae; genus Firm-04. Next base: position 5,191 of record CAMNAY010000085.1, read on the forward strand.
GCGGCTTGCTCGTGCCGTCTGCCGCTGCCAGCACATATTCCTCGTCAAATTCCTCCTGCGGAATCGCCTTCGTAAGTGTCTGACCGATTGCATCCGGTGTCTCGCTCTTGCCCTCAAAATACACACCGAGCGGAGTGACCGCAGCCTGCGTGAGCTGGCAGCCGCCCGAACGGATATCGGGAACATCCGCAGCCTCCGGCGCCGGGATAAAATCGAGCGAAATCGCCTGCGAGCTGCCCTGTGACTCCTGAACCGCTCCATGACAGCCGCCCAAAACCTCAAAAACTGCTTCTACATCGCCTTTTCGGCTGTAATCAACTGCGTGAACAATGAACGACCTTGCGCAATACCGCGTAACGGTCATGCCGTCCTCGTGTACCGGTTCCCGCAGCGGTTCACAGGAAAGCAATTCCGTAGCCTGCCTCCTGACATGCAGCGTCTGAATGGTCTGGCTGACGAACCCGCCGGGGATTTCATAGCCATCCGGCTCCATCACATCGAAGAACGTGTAAAACACGAGACCGTCACTGACCAGACCCGCCATCCGGATCTGCACGTTTTGCTCGGCAGTTGCATCGTCCAGCTCGAAGCTGTCGTCCAGATCAACGCCCATGCCTGTGAAATCGACGGTGCATTCCCTGCCGGTCGCTGTCGTATAATAATCCTGCATATCGCGGACATAGCCCGGCGTTTCGAGCTTCTGCTCGCTGATTTCGTTTGCGATTGAGCTCTGCGCACGGTTCTTCTGGCTCTGCCGGTTCGCATAAACCAGACCGCCGATCACGGCGCCGTTCAGCAGCAGGCATCCCGCCGCAACTGCCGCACCCATACGGAGCCGGATGTTCTTCTTCTCCGGCTGCTTTGTCATTCTGATCTCCGGCGCATCATCAGAATCCACTGCCTGCGCCGTTTTCTTCGGGAGTCCCTCGTCAAGCAAATCCTGCGGGAGCCGCCCGATTGCATCCAGTAAATCCTTATTCGTCATAATAATCCCTCCTGTTCCAGATACACCTGTAACCGGTCGCGCATCCGTTTGAGAATGCTCTTGACCGTCCCCTCGCGCATGTCTGTTTCTGCCGCGACATCCGCGATCGGCAGCATCGAAAAATACCGCAGCAGAAATACCCGGCGGTGCTTTGCGGGTGCTTCCCGCAAAAACTTTTCAATCGTGTCTGTCAGTGTGATTTTGTCGATCACACGCTCGGTGTCGTCCGACGCACGCAGACAGTCGCCCAGCTCCTCCAGCACCAGCGGCAGCTCCCCGCTGCCGCGCCGTTTCGCTTTTCTCGCCTCATAGCGGTTCAGCGCATTGTTGCGGGTCAGTGCTGCACAGTATGCCGAGAGCTTCGCGGGCTGTTCCGGCGGAATCGCGTTCCATGTCTGATATAGCATATCGTTCACACACTCCTCTGCATCTTCTGCATTTCTGAGAATCTGCATGGCGACGGAGCGGCAAAGTCCGCCGTATTTCTGCTGCACCTCCTGCAAGGCGCGCTCACTGCGGGCACGGTACAGCGCTAAAATCTCATCGTCATGCATCTCATCATCTCCTTTCGGGATATCCCTCTGTTTATTATGACAGGAACGGAAGCGGAAAGGTTGCAGAATCAGCAAAAGAACCGGCAGCGCATCTGTGACGGGGATCACATACCGATGTGCTGCCGGATCTTTGTTTCTTGGAGTGCCGCAGGCATATTGCCGCAGCCTTCAGGAAAGGGAGGAAAGTTCAGAGAATCGGGGTTCTCTGTATTGTATTTTACCGCTTTCATGTGATTGCATCGTGAAAGCAGCCTGAAAAGCCGCAAAAAACCGCCCGCCTCCGATTGGGAAGCGGGCGGTTTTGAGATTCCCGTTCAATG
>CAMNAY010000086.1 GCA_946531975.1 uncultured Ruminococcus sp.
AGCGCATTCCCGTAAATCTACGCTCCCATTTATAGTATAACATAGAAAAAAAAAAAAAATCAATGCACACTTTATACAAATATGCGCATCTGATTTTATGCATGTGCCCTAAAATGAAACCGGATGATGCAGAAGAATGCGGAATGGCTGGAGCAGCACCCGCAGTATCAGGCGGTATCATGGGATTTCCATTTCGATGAGACCAGACACAGAGACGGCTGCTATTATCATTTTACAAACTGCCCGCTGAACAATTTTGCGCGGCGGGAGGGGCTGCTCGACGTCCTGCCGGTCATGTGTGATATCGACTTCCTGACTGCCGGGCTGATGCATGCGAACCTGCACCGTGAGCAGACACTCGCGGGCGGCGGAACGATGTGCGATTACTGGTATGTCGGCGATCAGATGAAGCATCCGAAATAACAAAAATCCCCGAAGCAGCTTTTTTTGCGGCTGCTTCGGGGATTTGTTCTGTTCAGATCATTCCGTCGGATACGTCCAGAGGCAGGGCAGGTCATCCAGTGCAAGGGTATCCTCGCTCTCATAGACCTTATCCCACATAGAGAACTCGGTATACTCCTCTGACGCGACCGTCAGATTCTGCACGAATTCGCCGCTCCATGTGCTGAACCAGCACCAGACCGCCCGGTCACGCTGCATCAGCTCCGGATCGGGCATGACGCCGTTTTCGGTCAGCGCGACGATCTTGCGCTCACCGGACCAGTTCGTCAGATCGGCAAAGGTGCTGCTCTGCGAAGCATAGCTGTGCTTTGCTGCATAGATGTCCATGCCGACGATATCGACCTTGTCATCGCCGGGGTACCAGTCCTTGTTCTGTCCGTTCCAGACCCAGATCAGGTTGTGCAGACCGTGTTCGCTGACCATTTTCTCGTACATCTGTTCCCACAGCCAGAGATAGGACTCCTTCTTGCAGTTGCCCCACCAGAACCAGCCGCCCGAAGCTTCATGCAGCGGACGCCAGAGAATCGGCACCTGCGCCTCCTTCAGCGGCTCCATTGCGGTGCAGATTGCGTCGATATCGGACAGCAGCGCGGCTTTTCCGGATTCATCCTTTCCCTCAGCGATTGCATCGAGGTCAATCGTCGTAGCTTCCTTATAGAAGCCCGAATACCACGGATGCTCGGTAGAATTGATGAGATACTCCTTCGGCGCGGTCCAGTGCCAGCACATTGAAATAATGCCGCCCTGATTCAGATAAAAGTCCTTCGCATAATCGACGGTCAGGCTCTTGCTCCCGCCGAATGCCACGCGGGACGGCGTATAGTCGATCATATCCAGACCGAGGATCGCGGGGAAATGACCGGTCTCGTCCTTGATGAGCGTCATTTCCTTGCCGAAGCGTCCGCCGTCGCAGAACTGTCCGGTGACGGTGTATCTGCCGTAGCAGTCGCAGAGGAATTTGTACAGGCGTTTGGTATTGTCAAAGGCTTTGTCATCACTGAGCTTCGCCGTGACCTGATAGACCTCATCGGCAATCGGCTTGCCGGCGGTGACCGTCAGCTGATCGACGAAATACCAGCCCCACTCCGTTCCCGCTGCAATCTCATGCGTGCCGGCGGTCAGGTAGATGCCGCTGAGCAGACTCTCGGAGAATTCCTTGCCCTGCACGGTCGTGATGGAACCGACACTGCTGCCGTCTACGGTTACGGGATTGATCTTGTCGGAATCGGCACTGCCGGCGCTGGTGCAGAAGGACAGGTCATAGACGCCGTCTGCGGGAATCTCCGCCGTAAAAATGACCGTGTCTTCCGGTCCGGTAAAATTCCCGACATAGCCGCCGCCGTGATAGCCGGGAAATTCGACATTCGCCTCCTTGACAGCGCCTGTGAATTTGCCGTCCTCCGCCTGAAGCACGAGCGAGAAATCGGCAGGCGCACCGGATTCCGCATCGGTCTTCCGCGTGAAATCCAGCTTGTCATTGAACTCCGTCCGCTTGGTCGTGTCCTGATATTTGCTGATGTCATAGGTATCTGCGGGTTTCTTTTCTCCGCCGCTGCCGCAGCCGGTGACGGAGAGCATTGCGGCACTGCCTGCCAGCAGCATTGCCGCAGTCCGGACGGTACGTGTTTTCATATCTTTCCTCCTGAAAATCAAAAAGTGCATCTGCGCGGAATGCATCTTCCGCAAAGTCTGTTGCCCGCTTCGGGGCTTCTGCTTTTATTATAGCATGGGAAATGCGAAAACGCAAGAAACCTCGAAAAATCTTTACAATTTGTTCAGGCGGCTTGCTTTTTTCCGCGGTATCATGTATAATAGAGCAGAAGCCAGTCTGTGAATACGCCGGAGCGTCCCGCGCCGGTTCCGGATCGGGCGCAGCATCAGAACAATCACGGAGGTATCTTGCTATGAGTCACGGGGAGAATTATATCAACGGCGCACAGGAGGCAGACTGGGGTGCTGCCTATACCGCGCCGCCGCGTTTTTATACCCGTCCGGACGGGGTGGATTTCGGCGTATTTGCACTGAATCAGGGTGTCGATACGATCCTTCCGAAGACGCCGCAGAATGTCTTTCATCTCGACGGGAAGCAGGTCGATGAATGGCGCCTGCTGCTTTACAGCCGCACGAAGGGCGAGGTCATCGGAGATACCGATTTCTTCACTGCAATCCGCAGACTCAGCATCGGCGGCTATGTGATCGACGACAACGATACGCATGTGCTGGTGCGCGGTCTGACGCTGACCGAGCTGGACGCGCTGATGCGCTGATACCGGAAACACTGCCCCGAAGCGGATCCTGCGCGCTTCGGGGCTTTGCTGTTTTTTTATGAGGAATCCGTTACTTCTCTGTTCCGGTTCCCGTCCTATATTACAGAAGCGAACAACGAAAGAAGGGATTTCACAATGAAGGACGATGCGATTCTCCGGCTGTACAACGCACGCGATGAGCAGGCGCTGAAACAGACGGATGCGGAATACGGCAGACTTTGCCGCAGTCTCGCGTTCCGGATTCTGGGCGATCGACAGGATGCGGAGGAGTGCGTCAACGATGTCCTTCTCAAGCTGTGGAATTCCATTCCGCCCGCGCAGCCCGATAACCTGACTGCATATATTTCCGCTGTGACGCGCAATCTGTGCTTTGACCGGCTCAGTGCCGCGAAAACCGCAAAGCGCGGCGGCGGAGAACTGCCTGCGGTGCTGGACGAGCTGGAGCCGTTTCTCGCTTCCGATGAGGACCCTGAGGAATGTATCGGAAAGATTGCCGTACAGGAAAGCATCTCACGCTTTCTCGGAACGCTGCCGCGTGAACACCGGCTCATCTTTCTCGCACGGTTCTGGTCATTTCAGCCGATTGCCGAAATTGCCAAACAGCATGACGCGACCGTCGGACGCATCAAAATGATCCTCAAACGAACAAAGGACAAACTCAAAGTATTTCTGGAACAGGAGGGATTGCTGTGAAAAAGCTCGATTTTCTGGATGCTCTGAACGGAATTCCGGAGGAATATGTCAGGGAACTGACTGCATGGCAGGAATCCGGGGAGCAGCTCTCAGCAGAGCAGGCAGAGCCTTCTGCGGCAATCGCAGAGCCTGAAAAGGAGGTAATCACAATGAAACAGCAGAAGAAGCAGGAGATTCCGGTCAAATGGCTGAAGCCGGTCACAATCGGCGTGTTCGGCACAATCGCCGCATGCATCGCCGCAGTCATCTGGGTCGGCGCGAAGAATGCCAAAACGCAGAAGCCCGATGTCACACCCGCCGCGCAGATCGCAGAGGTGACAACAACCGCGACCGGGACAACAACAACCGCACAGACCGAACAGACAACGGCTGCAACAGTAACCTCGGAGGAGATGCCGCTGCCGTACTTCGAGGGGCTTGCGGGCAGGGATTACAGAGAGGTCATCGAGACACTGGAGGCTGTGTACCGCATCCCGGAGCTGCGCTGGCAGACAAGCGATGATGTGCCGAGGGGGCAGGTCATTGAGGTGCGTCAAACCGAAAACACCGGCGATTGCATTGTCATTGTATCAAGCGGGACGAGCGATGAAAACTATGTGATTGTGCCGAATCTGATCGGCATTGAGATGTCCGAAGCGGTAAAGACGCTGGAAGACCTCGGACTGGCACCGAACTGCGTGGATGAAGAAACCGATTCGGAGCCCGTGACGGACAGCGCTCAGTATTACGTGATTGAGCAGGACGGTCTGATCGGCGATCAGGTTGAGAGAGGCACTCAGATTACCCTGACGCTCCGGCGCATGGAAACCCCGTCGGAGCAGGCGCAGGAAATCCGCATCAGCACGCCGATTCTCGCGGAAAAGAACGAGTGGATCACGGTGGATGATCCGGAGCTGAATGCGCTGATCGACGGCATGGACTGTCAGCCGGCAGACAAGGCGCGTTTTGATGAGATCGACGGCGGCGGATTCCTCCTTCAGTTCCGCTATGACGATGAGAGCACGCTGACCTTTGAGCTGTTCGAGGGCGGTCTGGTCAAGTGTACCTCTGAAGGATTCTATTATCCGGCAGACACGGGCAATCCGGATTATCTTGAGGATGTCTCCGGCAACGGCGAAAAGCTGGTCTGGAAGATTCAGGAGATTCTTGTCGAGCATTACCCGCAGTAACACGCCGGCGTGACGCGAAAGGCACAGTAATGCTCACGGATTCCGGATAAACTGAAACGCCGTGCAGATTGTTTATCTGCACGGCGTTTTTGTTATGGATTATGCTTTTGCCAGCTTGATATGGATGCTGCCCTGCTCCGACTCGACGTCGAATTCAGTCAGCGGGCTTGCGACCGTACCGAGCGATGCAAGCGTCTCACCGCAGATGTACTCTGCGTAGCTTTCCGGATAGGTACCGGAAATTTCAAGCACGATGCGGTCGGAAATTTCGCAGCCGCTCTGCTTTCTTGCATCCTGAATCATACGGATCATGTCACGCGCAATGCCCTCGGCACGCAGCTCATCGGTGATCGTCAGATCGAGGGAGACCACGATGCCGTGCTCGCTCATGATATGTCCGCCGTCCTTTGCCTGATAGGTCACAAGGATGATATCGGCGTTCAGCGATTCCTCTTTGCCGTCGATCGTCAGCACAGCCGCATCGTCCGTCATGCGGAAGCTGCCGGACTTGATTGCCTTGATGAGAACCGGAATGCGGTCAGGATACAGGTCACGGATCGCAGTGAAGTTCGGTGCATACTGCACGCTTGCGATTGCAGACACGTCATCGGTGACCGTGACGTTCTTGACATTCAGCTCCTCCGCAATGATATCGGTGAAGCGTGTCACGATTGCGGCGGCATCCTTCGAGACCAGTGCAACCTTCAGCGTGCTGAGCGGCTGACGGATCTTGATGTTGTTCTTGTTGCGCAGCGCATGCGCCAGCGAGATGACATTGCGTGCGACCGAGATCTCATGCAGCAGAGCCGGATTCTGATATTCTGCCGGAATCTGGGGGAATCTTGCGAGATGCACGGACTGCTCGCCGGTCAGGATGCGGTAGAGGTAATCGGACAGGATCGGTGCGACCGGTGCAAACAGCTTGCAGGTATTCACCAGAACGTACAGCAGCGTATCGTATGCGCTCTGCTTGTCGGCGGTCATCTCCTTGCCCCAGAAGCGGCGGCGCGACCGGCGGATAAACCAGTTGGTCAGACCGTCCATGAGGGCGTCGAGGTTGTCGGTGTAGTGGTTGACGTAATACTTTGCCATGTTCTCGGTGATCTTCTGCTCGGTCTCTGCCAGCAGCGCCAGAATCCACTGGTCGAGCTGGTTGTCCGATTTCGGCTGCGGGAGTGCTGCCGGATGATAACCGTCGATATTGGCATAGGAAATGAAGAAGTTGCAGGCATTCCAGAGCGGCAGGATGAACTGCTGAAGCATATCCTGAATGCCGGAATCCTTGAAGCGGAGGTCGCCGACCAGCATCGCGTTGGACTGGAACAGATACAGGCGGAATGCGTCCGTACCGAATTCCTTCATCAGCTTCATCGGGTCGGTGTAGTTGTGATTGGACTTCGAGAGCTTCTTGCCGTTTTCGTCGAGGATTGTGCCGTGAACGACGCAGTTCTTGAACGCCGGGCGGTCGAACAGCGCGGTCGCCATGACATGCAGGTAATAGAACCAGCAGCGGATCTGACCGGTATACTCGACGATGAAATCACACGGGAAGTGCGACTCGAACCACTCCTTGTTCTCGAAGGGGTAGTGCTTCTGTGCGAACGGCACGCAGCCGGACTCAAACCAGCAGTCCAGAACCTCCGGCACGCGCTTCATGGTCGCGCCGCACTCGCACGGGAAGGTGATCTCGTCCACATACTGTCTGTGCAGGTTATCGAGGCGGACGCCGGACTTCTCCTCGATCTCGTCGAGGCTGCCGAGCACAACGCGCTTCTTGCAGTCCGGGCACTCCCAGATCGGGATCGGGGTAGACCAGTAGCGGTTTCTGGAGATATTCCAGTCACGGGCATTCTCCAGCCACTTGCCGAAGCGGGAATCCTTGACCGAATCCGGAATCCAGTTGACCTGTGTATTGTTCAGCTCAATGAGGCGCGGCTTCAGCTTTTCGATGTTGAGATACCACGCATCCATCGCCTTGTAGATCAGCGGCTCACGGCAGCGCCAGCAGTGCGGATAGTTATGCTCGATCGTGCCGTCTGCGACTGCCTTGCCGTTGTCATAGAGGAAGCGGATGACGGTCGGGTTCATTTCGATGACGGTCTTGGCATCGGTATCGGTGTAGAAGTCGGTGACCTCCTTGGTGAAGTGACCCTTCTCATCGACCGGATTGACCATCGGAATGTGATGTCTGCGGCAGGTCCAGTAGTCGTCCTCACCGAATGCCGGAGCGGTATGAACGATACCGACACCCTCCTCGGAGCCGACATAATCTGCGGTCACGACGCGGAATGCGCCCTCTTTTGCCATGTCAGCGAAATACGGGAACAGCGGCTCATAGGTCTTGCCGACGAGGTCTGCGCCCTTGCACTCCTTCAGAATGACCGGCTTCTTGCCAAAGATTTTCGGGAAGCCCTTGAGGGTAGCTTTGCAGGCGATGAACACCTCGCCCTC
>CAMNAY010000087.1 GCA_946531975.1 uncultured Ruminococcus sp.
CCTGCCCCAAATGTCTTTGAACATCAGGTGACGGAATCGGGAAATCCGCTCCGAACGGACATTTCGCCGGTGCTGCACACCGGACAGCCCCTTGCGCATATGCTGACAGAGAGCCGGAAAATGCGCACAGGATGCGGCTGTGCAGAGAGGAGCTTTGGGGTGTTTTCGATCTTGCTTGCGGTGATCTATCTGTCTTATATCAGTCTGGGGCTTCCCGATTCGCTGCCCGGTGCAGCGTGGCCCTCGATGCAGCCGCTGCTCGGCGTCCCGATGTCCTGCGCAGGTATTCTGTCCATGCTGATCGCATGCAGCACCGTTATATCCAGTCTTCTGGCAGACCGGCTGCTGCGGCGGTTCGGGACGGGGCTGGTCGCGGCATGCAGTGTACTGCTGACGGCTGCGGCGCTGCTGGGATATTCTGCGGCAGGGCGGTTTTCGGTGCTCTGTGTGCTTGCGGTTCCGTACGGACTGGGCGCGGGGGCGGTTGATTCTGCGCTGAATCATTATGTTGCGGTGCATTATCCCGCCCGTCACATGAACTGGCTGCACTGCTTCTGGGGCATCGGTGCGGCTGCAAGCCCGTATATCATCAGCTTTCATCTGCGGCATGCAGCCGGTGACTGGCAGAGCGGGTACCGCACCGTTGCCGTGATTCAGATGACGCTGACAGTCATGCTGTTCTGTGCGCTGCCGCTCTGGAAGCCGACGGAACCTTCAGAGGAGAAAAGCTGCCGCAGCGTACCGTGCAGCCCGCTTCGGGAACTGCTCAGACGGCGGCAGGTACGGCGCAGTCTGGCTGCATTCTTTTGCAGCAGCGCCTTTGAAAGCACCGCGGGACTCTGGTTGAGCAGCTTTTTGGTATGCAGGCGCGGTCTGAGTGCCGGAGCAGCCGCAAGATTTGCTTCCTGCTATTATATCGGAATCACGGCAGGGCGGGTGCTGAGCGGGATACTGGCAGAGCGGATGGGTGATCGGCGGCTGATTCGCTGCGGACTGCTCTGTGCAGCAGCGGGTACCGTTCTGCTGTTTCTGCCGCATGCCGGCACAGCCTGCTGCGGGCTGATCGTCACGGGCTTCGGGGCAGCGCCGGTGTATCCCTGTATGCTGCATCAGACGCCGGCGGTTTACCGGAAGGCGGAGGTGCAGCGTATGATCGGGCTGGAGGTAGCGGCGGGATATATCGGGACAACGCTGGTGCCTCCGCTGGCAGGCTGGGCGGCATCCGGCAGCGGGATGAATGCCGTTCCGGTTCTTATGCTGCTGCTTGCTGCGGTACAGCTCTGGCTCACATGCTGTGAAAAAAAGAGACATCACGGTCTGTGATGTCTCGGTTTGTTTTGAAGCTGTGATCCGCAGCAAGTGCATTCTTATTCTTTTGCGGCAGCCGCAGTCTGTCAGTCTTAAGGAACGGTGAAAGAACTGAACGGCACGGAAAAGACAACAGACGAGCCGATCTCAGAGGGAACCTTTCCATTATCTGACAAAGAGTTCTGTGTGGAGCGGGAATGCTCTGCGCGTTTTATGTCACGGGCGGTTCTTCCTCTGTGTGCTGCTCCTGCTGTTCGGGCGCTGCCTCCGCAGAATCGGACTTGCAGAGCGGGAACGTCAGGGTCACTTTGAACAGGTCGCCGTCGGTGCTCAGCTGCATCAGACCGTTTTGCAGGGCTGTCAGGTCGCGCGCAATGGAGAGACCGAGTCCGCTGCCTTCTGTATGGCGAGAGCTGTCGCCGCGGACAAACCGCTCCATCAGTTCATCTGCGGAGATGTTCAGAGGTGTTGCGGAAATGTTCTTCAGCGTGATCTCGACCATGTCGTTTTCTCTTGCAACATCAAGGTAAATCCGCGTGCCGCCCAGCGCATATTTGCAGGCGTTATTCAGCAGATTGTCAAATACGCGCCAGATCTGTCTGCCGTCCGCGAGAATGGTCAGCGGGTCATCCGGAATGCTCTGCACCAGAGACAGGCTGTGCTGTGCGAGGACTTCTTCGTATTCACCGGTGATCTGACCGATCAGCACCTGAACATTGGTCGGGATCAGCTCGACAGTGAGGTTTCCGGTCGATGCCTTGGATGCATCGACAAGGTCAATGGTCAGTTTCTTGAGCCGGGCTGCCTGCCTGCGCAGAACATCGAGGTATTCAGCGGCGGATTCAGACTGCATCGGTTCGCGGCTGAGCAGATCGACATAGTTGACGATCGAGGTCAGCGGTGTTTTCAGGTCATGGGATACATTTGTAATCAGCTCTGTCCGGAGATGCTCCGCCTTAAGCTGCTTGTCCACGATTGCGGTGACGCCGTTCCGGATGCCGTTCAGGGAGCGGTCAAACGCGCCGAAATCCAAGGCGAGCGGGAGCGGATGTACGGCTTCTTCGAGGTCGCCCCGTTCGATCGCCATGGCGTGACTGCGCAGCTCAAAGTATGCATAGGCACAGTAGAGCAGCGCGAGCAGTGTGGCAATATCAACTATGATAATGATAAAAAGAAGCCAATCGGGCTCATTACCGTTCAGGAACAGGACATTGACGATGCCGAGCAGTGTCACATAGACCGTTGTCAGTACCAGTGCGACAGTCCGGTGACGGAACAGCATGAAGAATTTTCCAATCAGTCTTGAGATGCCGAAGCTGCTCCAGAGGCTGTCGGATTTCATCCGCACTGCGGTGGTATAGAGCCACAGCACGCAGGCGGCGGCAATGCAGAGAACCATTCCGATGCAGAAGATCGCAACGATCCGGTACGGCGCTGAGATTGAGTACAGAATCCGCATCACGATGATGGAAGACAGCAGCGCGAAGACCGGAAGCAGACAGTAGATCTCATACGGAAGCCTGTGCAGATGTGTAACATGGATCTCCTTGGAATAAGGCTTGTGTCCCGCAGCGGTACACATCACGATAGCAGAAAGAACTGACAGAACCAGCAGCAGAAACATCGAAGCGGAGGCGCCCTCGGAGTGCGTAAAGACCGAGGACATCACCTGATAGTCCGTGCGGATATTGTCTCTGACCGGGAGACCGGCAGGCAGATAGCAAAGGACCGTAATCAGTTCGGTGACATCATGCTGTGCATAGACGGTGATGTCCAGCCCGCTGTCCAGCTTCTGCTGGAGCCCCTCGGACTGTGCCCGGACGATCTTGTGTTCATTGATGAGATTGTAATACTCTGTCAGTGTGAGTTCAGCATGCTCGACTGTGCTGTAATATGTTACGAGTACCGCAGTTTTGTCCTTTGCATCCTCTATACTTCCGCTGAAATCGGCAAGCGAGCCGTTTGTGACGATCTGAAAGTCAATGGTGCCGCTTTCCGGATCGATGGACTGTTCGCCTAGGTTCTGCTGATCGCTGAACAGTCCGGCGATATTGCCGCGCAGGGTGGTGCGCTGACAGTTTTCGCCGAAATAGGCGGTGTATTCAAATGTTCTGGATTCCTGCGGTGTATCAAACAGCAGAACGGTCTGTACTTCATTGCCCATGATGATTGCGGGGAACGACGTCTGATATGCTGAGTCAACCTGCTCATCGGTAAAATACCAGTAATGGTAGTCTGAGGGAATTTCCAGATTGAACTGAAAGGTTCCGTTCAGCAGAACCGGAAGCTCTGAAGCGGGGTCGCTCAGATGCTGCTGGATCGTATACTCATCTGTTTTCAGGTAATACGATTGCGTGGTGGTGTCGGCAACCATCGGCGTCAGATGACTGGAATATTCGGGATCATTGGTCAGCAGCAGGTTTCCGTTCTGATCTGTTGCAGCAAAGCGGAAATTTGTTCGTTGGGGATTGAAATGTTCCTGATAAACAGAGATCGTATTGCTGAATCCTTCGAGACTGCTGTCCTGTGCGACAACATCTCCGCCGTAGCCGCCGGAGGAGATCGTATTGTGCGTTTCCTGAAGATTGTTATCCAGCTTCAGCCGGCAGGTCTGTGCGATATAATCGTCCAGTGCGTAATTCTCCCGTGCGCTGATCTGCCCCAGAAACGAATGATTGAAGCTGGTCTGATCCGACGCAAAACCGTACGAAAGCCCGAACAGCACAAGGATCATGCTGATGCCGAGCATCCAGACCAGAAGAATCAAAATCACGATCGAAGTTATGCGGAGCGTGGGCGAATACTTTTTGTAGTTGTGAATGTAAATCACCTTCCATACGATACGGTGTCAGGGCTTTTCGAGTTTATACCCCTGTCCCCAGACAACCTTGATCTGGCGGGGTTCCTGCGGATTGATCTCAAGCTTTTCCCGCAGATGACGGATGTGTACGGCGACGGTGTTCTCCGACCCGATCGGGTTTGCCTTCCAGACCGCGCTGTAAATTTCACGCGGCGGGAACACAGTCCCGACATTGTGCATCAGCAGCGAGAGAATCTCGTATTCGATCGGGGTCAGTGCGACCGGAACGCCGTCGAGAGAAGCCGAGCGTGCTTTCATATTCAGGGAAATGCTGCCGACGGTCAGGATATTCGGATCATCGGCTTCTGCGGCACCGAGCCGGAGATAGCGGCGGAGCTGCGAGCGGACTCTTGCGACAACCTCCGCAGGGGAAAACGGCTTGGTGATATAGTCATCCGCGCCGACATTGAGACCGAGAATCTTGTCCGAATCCTCTGACTTTGCCGTCAGCAGGATGATCGGGACATTGCTGTTCTTGCGGATCTCTGTCATTGCGGTGATGCCGTCCATTTCGGGCATCATGATGTCCATGAGGATGAGCTGAAGGTTCTGCTCGGAGGCAATCTTCACGGCTTCCCTGCCGGAATATGCACAGACAGTCTGCCAGCCCTCCGCGCGCAGGTAAATGTTCAGTGCGGAAACAATATCCTTCTCATCGTCACATACTAAAATGGTTTCCATTTCTTTCTCTCCTTTTTCAAATACTTCCCTTTACATCTATATAACTATATAAAAACGGTAACGGAATGTTTCCCCCTGCTATTATTATACAATGTTCTGAGAAAAGATGCAAGCCCCGATTCTAAAGACTTTCTTAAAACTGTCATAAATTCTTCTGAGAATGCGAATGCTGCGTGATTGACTTTTCAGGGGATTTGCGGTATACTAAAGACAGAATTGGAGGGATGCAAATGCTGGAGGTGACACTGCTCGGAACGGGCGGAACGATGCCGCTGAAGAACCGCTGGCTGACGAGCTGCCTTGTCCGGCACGAAGGACACAGCATCTTGATCGACTGCGGAGAGGGAACACAGATCGCGCTGCGCTGTGCGGGACGCTCTGTGCAGCGGCTGGATCTGCTCTGCATCACGCATTTTCACGCTGACCACATCAGCGGACTGCCCGGACTGCTGCTTTCCATGGGACTGGACGGCAGGACGGAGCCGCTGACGATTGCCGGTCCGCGCGGACTGCTTCAGACCGTCGCCGGTCTGCGCGTGATCGCACCTGAGCTGCCGTTTCCGCTCGCATTCATTGAGCTGAATGCGCCGGAGGAAACGCTGGAGTTTGCCGGGCTGAGCATTACGGCATTCGCCGTGCAGCACACGATGCCCTGCTACGGCTTCCGGCTGCATCTGCCGCGTGCGGGTAAATTTGATCCCGAGCGTGCGAAGGAGAATCAGGTACCGATGCGCGTCTGGGGCATGCTGCAAAAGCAGGAGACCGCCGAACTGGACGGTGTGACCTATCATCAGTCGCAGGTGCTCGGTCCGCCGCGCAGGGGACTGACTGTGACCTACTGCACCGATACCAGACCCGTTCCGTCGATCCGGAAGCATGCCGACAGCGCCGATCTGCTGATTTTAGAGGGCATGTACGGCGATGATGAAAAACGCGCAAAGGCACTTGAAACCAAGCATATGCTCTTTTCCGAGGCGGCTCAGATTGCGGCGGAATCAAATGCGAAGCGGCTCTGGCTGACGCATTACAGCCCGTCGATGCCCGACCCCGAAAGCTACCTGCCGGCAGCACAGGCGATTTTTCCGGAGACATCCTGTGCGGCGGACGGCGAAACGACGGAGCTGCGCTTTCAGGAGGACTGAATTATGAACCACACCGGTACACTGCCGATCCGGACGGAACGGCTGCTGCTGCGTCCTTTTTGCAGCGAAGATCTGCGCGATATGCGTGACAACTGGCTCGGAGATCCGGCGGTTCAGCACGAATACGGCGAGCCGTGCTATGAGACGGACGAGCAGGCTGCGGTACTTCTGCAAAGCTGGGTCGCTGCTTATGCGGATCCGGCATTTTACCGCTGGGCGGTGATCGAGCAGGAGAGCGGGAAGAATATCGGTCAGATTGCCTTCTGCCGAGTCTATGATGACTGTAAGACTGCGGAGATCGAATACTGCATCGGGCAGGCATTCTGGGGACACGGCTATGCGGGCGAGGCGCTTGCCGCACTGATCGCGCATATCTTCGCAAGGACAGACTTTTCAAAGCTGGAAGCCTATCACCGGGCTGCCAATCCGAAGTCCGGCAGGGTGCTGGAAAAATCTGCGATGCACCGAACGGAAACCGTCGAGCGCTTTCGCAGGGCAGGGGAGCAGCCGGAGGGTGAAGTCTGCTACTGCATCACGCGGGAGGATGTCATATGAATCAGATCGCAGTTGCGAATGAAACAATCCGCATCACAGAGCGCGGATGCTATGAAGTCAACGGAAAAACAGTATCTCTGCCGGCGCTGGATTATCGGAAGGTGCTTGTGATTACGCCGGAGCAGGGGGCAGCAGCGGTGCAGGCATTCCGGCAGCAGGAGGGGGATGTGTGCCGGTTCGAGATGACGCATGAGGATTCCTTCACGGCGGCGCGGGCGCTCGGCGGAAAGCCGCTGGTCATGAACTTTGCCAATGCACACCATGCGGGCGGCGGCTTCCGGCTCGGTGCAAATGCACAGGAGGAGGCGCTCTGCCGCTGCAGTACGCTCTATGCATCGCTGACCTCAGAGGCTGCAAAGGAGATGTACCGGTACAATAATACGCATCTGAGCACGGTTGAATCGGATTATATGCTGCTGTCGCCGGATGTCTGCGTATTCCGGAATCAGCAGTGTGAGCTG
>CAMNAY010000088.1 GCA_946531975.1 uncultured Ruminococcus sp.
CTATCATATTCACACGGAAATCGGACACCGCACGGTCGGCGCGAAGGTAGACGGCAAGATCGTGCAACTCTCCTACCGGCTCAACACCGGCGAGATCTGCGAGATTCAGACGAGCAAGGACCCGAACAAGGGACCGAACCGCAACTGGCTCGACATCGTCAAGACAAACGAAGCGCGCGCAAAAATCCGTTCGTGGTTCAAGCGGGAGCGGCGGCCGGAGAACATTGCAGCGGGCAAAGCGCAGCTTGAGCACGAGTGCAAGCGGACGCACACCCCGCTGACGTCAGAGCAGCTTGAGGTCATTGTGAAGGAGGATCTGCGTCAGCCCAACTGCGAAACGCTGGACGATTTCTATGCGGCGATCGGCTACGGCGGTCTGTCGCTGACGAAGCTGATGCCGCGCATCCGCGAGTATTATCTGAAGCGCTATGCCCCCGCAGAGCCCGCGCTTCCGACCGAACCGATCACAGAGCTGCGCAAGCCGACCAAGGGCGGATCCGGCGTGATCGTTGACGGCGTGGACAATGTTGAGGTCAAGCTGGCGCGGTGCTGCTCGCCGCTTCAGGGCGAGCCGATCGTCGGCTTCACGACGATGGGGCACGGCATCACCGTGCATACGCAGAAGTGCAGGAAGTACGTGGAATCGCTCAAGCGCAGAGACCCGGAGGAAATGGCGCGCTGGCTGCCGGCGTACTGGGCATCGAATGCCCCTGCCGCAGAGCTGAAGGCGAACCTCGAAATCCTCTGCGTCAACGGCATGAATCTGCTGAAGGATGTGACCGCAGTCATCGGCGAGGCACATCTGCCCGTGTCGAACTTCAATCTGCACATGAAAAAGGACGGCAACGCGATGATCAACGTCACGGTGTCGGTGACGTCGCTCGAACAGCTCGACACGCTGATCCGCCGTCTGCGCACCGTCCGCGATGTCATTTCTGCGGACAGAGCGGCGTACTGATAAGAGGGCGGATTTATGGACGGAAGAACCGGAAAATGCGATAAACGGCTGATGATCTGTGCGGTGTTTTTTGTGCTCTGGATAGGGAATCTTGTCCTTGACGGCATGGATCTGGTGCTGTTTTATCCGGTGCCGCATTTCGGCTTTCTGATGCTGCTCGCGGCACTGATCTGCATGATCGCATTTCTGTTCCGTTCGGGGCATCATACCGGCGGCGCACTCACCCTTGCCGGAACATTTCTGCTGCTGCTCCTGTTCATGTCACTCACGGCTGTCGGCAGCAGGACAGGGGGCGAGGTGACCTGCACGCTTCCGGGTTCAGGCAACAACTGCGTCATCCGCAGGGAGAACGTGAAGATCGGGCCGGGCGCAGACACGCTCATTGCAGATGAGATCCTGATCCCGTATGTGCTGGTACGGCGCAGTACCGCAAGGATCGCCGCGACCGGAAAGCCGGTCACGGAGGCAGTGACCCTTGAGACAGATGAAGCCGGAAATCTGCTGGTTTTCTGCGAGGGAAAGTGTGTGCTGCAATACAGCGCGGAAACCCGCCGCTGGAAATCCCAAGAATAAGGAGTAACAACATGCTGCATGTAAAACAACTGCCGGTCGGGGAGCTGGAAGCGAACTGCTTTCTGGTCAGCGATGAAGAAAAAAACGCGGTCATCATTGACCCGGGTGCCGAGGCAAACTATATCATTTCTCAGGCGCGGGCAGCGGAGCTGAATCCGCTGGCCGTGCTGCTGACGCACGCGCATTTTGACCATTTCGGCGCGGCTGCGGAGGTAACGGAGGCGTTCGGCATCCCGCTGTATGTGCATCCGCTGGACGAGCCGCTGCTGCTCTCGGCGGACCGCTCTATGGCGTCCGGACTGGGCTTTGCATCGGCTTATCACAAGCCCGATCCGCAGAAGATCCGGCACTGCGAGGAGGGCGAAACGCTGAAATTCTCGGAGGAGCTGACGTTTACCGTTCTGCACACCCCCGGTCATACACCGGGCGGCTGCTGCTTCAAACATGAGGATATTCTGTTCAGCGGCGACACGCTGTTCCGCGACGGCGTGGGGCGCGTGGACTTCCCCGGCGGCAGCATTCGCGATATGCGCGCATCGCTGCTGCGGCTCGGACAGATCGAGGGCGACTGCACGGTCTATACCGGACACTACGGCAGCACGACGCTCGAACATGAGCGCACCTTCGGACACTACCTGACGCCGCGCGTTCTCTAAGCCTGCATACATGTTCTCTTAGGAGGCGAAGCCTGTGAACGGGAGAATCATCCGCTATCTGGAAATCAAAAACTGCACGCTGACAGAGCAGAACGGCAAACCGGCACTGCTTGCGCCGGAGGATGCGGAAACCGAGCGCCTGAAGGACAACGGCTTTCTTCAGATGCCGGACGGAAAATGGGTTCATTTTCTCACAAAATCCGAGCAGCAGGTGATCGGAGAAGCCGGACAGGAGCAGACCGAGATCGTGTTTATCGGGCTGAAGAATGCGGATGTCTCCGCAAAAACCTCCCGTATACTGACTGTGATTTCGGCGGCGCTGCTGCCGCTGGGCATTCTGACGCTCTGCCTTGGCGGAGTGACCGCCGGCTGGATGCTGCTCGCGCTGCTGATGCTGACCGGCGCACTGATCCTCTCGATCGCCGCTGTATCATATGACCGGGACAACAGTGTCGCCAAGGCAATGCTGTTTTTTTCGATTGCATTTTTGATTTGTGCGCTGCTGCTTCTATTTTTTGTGACGGCAATTCGTTCCGCATGCGATTCATGCGAGGAGCAGTGTCATCACATACCGGGGTAAAGGTTATGGAAATTGTGTACTACGGGCTCGCGGGCTGCGAGCTGACGCAATATGACGGAAAGGACGCACTGCTTGCACCGGAGGGTGCGGAGGAGGCAGCGCGTCAGCACCGCTTTTTGCAGATGCCGGACGGGCGCTGGTATCTCTTTCTGACCGGCGCGGAATCCGAGTACATCCGCAGTTTTCCGGAGGGCGTCTCGCCGGTTCATCTGGGAGAACCCGGCTCCGATTCCGGGGAAAGCGCGAAGGCGCCGGTCTGGATTCCGGTGACGGCTGCGGCGCTGTATCTTCTGGGCATTCTCACGATGTTCACGAAATTTTTATCCGGAATCCCGCTGCTGTTTCTGACGGCGGCAACGGGTCTTTCGGCGTTTTACTGCATCCGGTTTCCGCGCAGCAAGGGCGGCAAGCTGCTTGTCGGCGCCGGCGTGACAATCAGTATCGTCATGCTTGTGATTACGATTGCCGTGATCGCATTTTGTGTCAGCATGTGGAATCAGTGCATGGATGAATGCACCCAATGTCAGGGCATGGGGTGACGCGGAATGGACATCACTTATCACGGCATCTCCGGCTGTGTATATGCTGAGTATGCGGGCAGACCCGCACTGCCTGCACCGGAGGGCTGCGGAGTTCTTGACGCATGCGGCGGCTGCACGGCACAGGAGGAATCGGATCATGGAGCTTCGGATTAACACCGATCACGGCGTCATTGCGCCCTACGGCATGATGATTCTGCTGTCGTTTCTCGCCGGAACGGGCGGGCTGTTTCTGCTGAATGTCCGGCGGGGCATCCGGAAGCTGACCGCGCTCTGGGTGATACCGCTTAGTGTTGCACTGAGTCTCTGCGGGGGCATGGCGCTAACGTTCCTCACATCCGGCGGAAACATGATCGGGCTGTCCTCGCTCGGCGGTCTTTGCGGCATGTATGCCGCCTGCGGACTGACGGCATGGTTCAGCAGGCAGCCCGGTTACGGGATTGTGATGACACAAAACTGCACGCTCATGCTCCCGCTGATGTACAGCATCGGCAAGGTCGGATGCTTTCTGGGCGGCTGCTGCGGCGGCATTCCTTACAGCGGCGCATTCCGCACGGTTTACACCGGCGCACATGCGAATCCGGTTCCGTCACTGCCTGTGCAGCTCATCGAATCAGCGGTGTTTCTGTTGATTTTTGCGGCGGGCGTGTATGGCTTTTTCCGCCGCCGGGTCAATACGGTGCCTGCGGTTTTTCTTGTTTCAGCCGCTGCAAAATGCCTGTTGGATTTTCTCCGTGCATCGCATCAGGGGCAGATTCTCTCCGTGCCGCAGATACTCTGTATCATACTGATTGCCGTAACGCGAAAGCGGCGGGGGATATCATTCTCACAGAGTGCTGATTGAGCGTCTCACAAAAGTTTTGGTTGAGTTTATGATACGCGGAGCCCAGAGAGGTGAGGATAAGGAAAGAGGGAGCTTAGTGCTTCACTTGTTTGATGTGCAAAGATACAGCGTAACATACAATGAGAATACTGCGATGGAAAACCGAAAATGCCCCTCCTTGCGGAGGCGAAATGAAGCTGTCTGTTTCAAATAAATGTCTGGTGTGTCCTTTCTGCGGCACCCATATTCTGAGAAAATCAAGCTGATGTAAAAAACAGAGGTCATAACACACGGTTCTGACCTCTGTTTTTTGTATCCATTTATCTATCGTCTGATCTGAAAGATCACTCAGCAGTTGCGAGGCCAACCATTGCAACGCCCAGATCTTCCTCACTGCCTTCAACGGCTGCGAAGGTCGTTACCGAGCCATCCTCGTAGAGTGCCAGACCGGCGATCACACCTTCATCATCTGCACCAGCATCACTTGCTGTGTCATGTGTCAGCACCGCCGTGACCGGACTCGATCTCACCGAGTACAACAGCTACACCGATGAACTCAGCAGCCTCGTCTTCGGTTGTCGGGGTCATCTCAATGTCCTCGCCGCCCATGGTCAGCTGCAGAACGGAGAGATCCTCAGCAATATCCCAGCCCATTTCCAGAACCGGTTCATACTCTGCATTATAGAGTGTGATCGTATCGTAGTCAATACCCCAGTAGAGAGACTCAACAACCGGAGTACCCTCGGTGTCGATTGATGCCCATACCATAGCATTATCAAACATTGCCATAACCAGACCATTGCCGGCAGAATCAGTACCGAACCAGTAGGTTTCGTTCAGAGCCTCACCAACGTTCTTTGCCACGGACATCTTTTCAAGCTCTTCAACAGCAGCGTCGATGGAATTTGCATCGGTCTGTGCCATTACGACGGTATCCATGATGATCATGGTATCGGACTCCTCGTTATACTCCCAGTCAAAGCCGCCGATCTCATCCGTCAGCTCTGCATCAGAATAGATGAAAATGTGGCTTGCATCTGCGGTGATATCCCAGTAGCCCTCTGCTTCACCGCCCATATCATCTGCAAAGTAGATCTCATCTTCACCGAATGCCAGAACATAGCAGTTGAACTCTGCATCCATGCCGACCCAAACTGTGTTGGAAACAGCATCGAGCAGTTCAGCAGCCAGAGCAGCCGCTTCCTCATCAACTTTTTTCTCATCAGCAGCTTCGGTTTCAGCCACTGAGCTAGCCTCAGTTGCTGCCACGGAAGAAGCCTCAGTTGCTGCCACGGAAGAAGCCTCAGTTGCTGCGGTGGATTTTTCCGAATCATTGCCTCCGCAAGCGGTGAAAGCGGTCAGCGAGAGTGTCATGATTGCCAGAACAGCAGCCATTTTCTTCAGGTTTGTCATAATTTTTACTCCTTACTCATTGGTTGGTATCTATCATATCAGCAAAAATGCTGGTATGTGCAGTGTGAAAATGTCATTTCCGGATCATTCATTGCGATAATGGATGACATCGTTGGGTTCGTTTTCGAGGAATCTGCTGTATTCTTCGACAAATGCTGCCATCCGGAATCTGGCTTCGATCTCGTCAGCGTGCTCTGTTTCCATCACCAGTTCGATCAGCTTTGCATCACCTGACTTCTGATCCAGCAGGGCATGAACAATATAAGCGTCCTCTGTATTGACTGCTTTCTGATCTTTGCCAAGCTTCAGTAACATTGTATTCTTGTCATACTTCACTTGCTTTTTTAGCTTCACTGTTCTCCCCCTTTCCGGTGGACCAGACCTAACTGCATTGCCTTTCGCTCAGCCTCAGCACGGTTCTTTGCGCCGAGCTTCAGATAGATATTGCGGTTATGTTTTTTCAGACCGTCATAGGAGATGCCGCATAGTTTACAGATCTCCTGCATAGACAGCCCCTGACAGAGCAATCCGAGTACCTGCGTCTCACGATCGGTGAGATAGACATCCGGTTTCTTCATGAATTGCAGATAATCCGGATAGGCAAGTGCCATTTTCTTGCTCTCATCCATCACATCCTTCAGAAACCTCTTGGAAATGCTCTGATTGTCATAATGCATCAGCAAAGGCAATACGGCTGCACCTTCCAGTGAGAACACACGCACGAAATGAAACTCCTCTGCCAATCTGAGCGCTTCCGTCAGAACAGCCTGCCAGTTTTCATTTTCCATGCGGTACAGGATGACAGCTTTCAGGACATTGTTTTCGATCATCATATAGGTGCGCTGATAGCTCTGAAAATATCCTGTGAGGAAGCACGCCAGATCGAGTGCTTCTGTCAGACGGTCTTCAGCGATCAGACAGCGGATCTTCACCATGTACCGGTATCTGTCGAGTACATAAAAGCTTTTCTTTTCGTCCGGTGCAGATTCGAGATAGGCACGGATCGTGTTTTTATCATTCGTGTAAAGTGAAAACCATACACAAAATGCCTGAAAATTGGGGAGAAGCTGGGTTGCCTGCTCCTCGCTGATCTTCTGACGGAACATATCCAGCCGGCGCTTTGCGGTCGGATACTGTCCCTGCAGCAGATGCTGCTTGATCAGAAGTCCTGTTGCGGCAAAGATCAGCTCGATCTTACCGTCATTGGCAGCGTCTGCAATGCCATTGTTGAGTCGGGTGACGATCTCATAGGGATCAACAGTGCCTTTTTCAAAATAGCTCTCAGACAGTGCAATATCGACAAGCCCTTTGCCGGTTTTTCCGAGTACGATCTCGATCGGATGTCCCAGAAATCGGGCAATGGCGTTATCGTTTTTTGACCAGACACAGAAATCAAGACCGCCGTTCATCAGGGACGGGAGATTCGATGTCACGGAAAAC
>CAMNAY010000089.1 GCA_946531975.1 uncultured Ruminococcus sp.
AATGGCGATGTGCGGTCTGATGATTCCCGCCGCAGACGGGAGCCGCATCTCGGTATTTGACCGCATCCTCGTCGATATCGGTGACCGGCAGAGCATCGAATACAACCTCTCGACCTTCAGCGCACATACCTTGCAGGACATCGCGATCCTGAACACTGCCGATGACAAAACGCTCGTACTGATCGACGAGCTCGGCTCCGGCACGGATCCGGTCGAGGGTGCCGCGCTTGCCGTTGCGGTCATCGAACGGCTGCGGCAGCAGGGTGCGGTGCTGATCGTCACGACACACTATCAGGAACTGAAGCGCTATGCGCTCGAAACACCGGATGTGGAGAACGCCTCCTGCGAATTCGACCTCGAAACGCTGAAGCCGACCTACCGTCTGGTGATCGGCTCGCCGGGTAAATCCAACGCGTTTGCGATTGCGGGGACACTCGGCATGCCGGAGGATGTCATCGCACATGCGAAGGAGCTTGTCTCGACCGAGAACCAGCGCTTTGAGCGCGCCGTTGAGCAGCTTGACCGCGCCAGAGCGGAGCATGAAAAAGAACTCGCAGAGCTGACGCGCCTGCGTGCCGATGCCGAGCGCCACGAAAAAGCACTGCGCGAACAGGCAGAGACCATGGACAGACGCCGCGAGGAGGAACTCGCGAAGATCCGCGAGCAGGCAAGACGCATTGTCGAGCAGACCGTGACCGAATCCAATGCACTGCTCGAAGAACTGCGGGAGCTGAAGAAGCAGAAGGA
Source organism: uncultured Ruminococcus sp. (assembly GCA_946531975.1). Classification (GTDB taxonomy): domain Bacteria; phylum Bacillota; class Clostridia; order Oscillospirales; family Ruminococcaceae; genus Firm-04. Next base: position 748 of record CAMNAY010000089.1, read on the forward strand.
TCAGGCGGACTTCGACAAGAAGCTCGCTGCCGCAAAAACAGACTCCCGCCGGACAATCGACAAGCTGTACGAAAATACCGATACAGACGACCAGAGCACCTATGTCCTGCCGCGTGCCCTGAAGCCCGGCGACTCCGTGCAGATCGTGTCAATGGGCAGAAGCGGCACCGTGCTGACCGAACCGGCAGGCGGCGTCGTGACCGTGCAGATCGGCGCGATGAAAACCCGTGTGCCGATCGAAAATATCCGGCTAGAGCTGCAAAAGACACAGCAGAAGGAAAAACAGAAGCAGCAGCGCGTCCATGCAACGGTCGTGCGGTCGGAGAAGGGCGGCAGCGCAGGGCGCGGCTCACGCGGCGGCGCAAATGAGCTGGACATCCGCGGCTGTACGATTGATGAAGGCATCATGATGACGGAACAGTTCATCTCCGGCTCGGTGCTGATGGGCTTTGAGACCGTCACGATCATCCACGGCAAGGGTACCGGTGCGCTCCGCAAGGGCATTCACGAGCATCTGCGCCGGATGAAACAGGTGAAATCGTACCGGCTCGGCGTTTACGGCGAGGGCGAAGACGGCGTCACAATCGTCACACTGAAATGACCGAACAGAAAGGCAGGTGGCATATGCCCCAAACCGATTATTCGGAGATCTCACCGGTTGACCTGCGCAATCCCTTCCGGAACCCGACCGAGGAGCCGGATTATTCGCCCGATTACCGTGAGATCGCGCCGGAGCTGAGCATGGCGGGCAGCCGGCTTCCGCTGTATCCGGAAAAGCCCGAACGCAGCAGAATCCGGCGCTTCTTCAACCTCACCTTCCTGACGCTGATCTTCGGGCTGATCGTCACGCTGAGCATCTGCACAGGACTGCGGATGCTGAGTGCGCTGATCCTGAAGCAGATTGACCTGCGGAAGATGGGAAATCTCCCGCCGAATTACATGATGATTGCAGAGCAGTATATGAACGACAGCGCGATCGGCAACGCAATCAACCTGATCTCCTTTCTCTGCGGCAACCTGATTGCATTTTGGGTCGGCTGCAGGCTGACGAATGTCAAAGCGGAAACAATGTTCCGGCTGCGGAATCTCGGCGCCGTCCGGACCGTAAAATACGTGCTGGTCGGGCTGTGGCTTCAGCTCCTGACGGGACTGCTCGCGGGCTGGCTGCTGCCGTTTCTGCGCCGCGCAGGAATCCCCGTCACCGGACATCCGGTCTCACTGGAGGGCAGCCGCTCAAAGATCATGCTGCTTGTGCTGTACTGCTGTCTGATTGCGCCGGTCACAGAGGAGCTTCTGATGCGCGGCATCGTGCTGAAGAATCTGAGCCGCGTCAGTCAGCGCTTCGGCATCTTTATGTCGGCATTTCTGTTTGCCGTCATGCATGACAATCTGCCGCAGTTTCTGCTCACCTTCCCGCTCGGCATCCTGCTGGGCTATATCACCATTCAGCACAATTCGCTGACGCCCGCGATCATCACGCACATGGCGGTCAACAGCTTTGCGATGCTTCAGCAGTTCGCGCACAGAATGCTCGAACGCTCGCTGTTCCGGACAGCGGAGCTGAGCTATATTCTCCTGCTGCTTCTGCTCGGTTCTGCGGCATTTTTCTACATGCTGCTGACCGAGCGGCTGCCGGACAAAACACCGCATCAGTCGAGCCGCGGCATGCGCCTTGCGGCGGGCTGTCCGCTGTTCTGGGCATTTCTCTGCCTGCATGCGGCAATCGTCATCTATGCGATGATATAAACGGACAGAGCAACTGAACCGCAGGGGAAGGAAACCCGGTTTTCCTTCCCCCTTTTGTACAATATTCTGCGATTTTACAGGGAGGTGCCGGATATGGCAGACGAAAAAAAAGTCCCGCAGAATGCGGAGCCGCAGGAGGAGGAAATCTATCATCTCGACACCCGCACGGCACTTGCGGAGCATCTGTTTACGAAGCGTGAAACCGGATTCCGGCATGCGCCGTTTGAGCGGGAGATCGCCTTTTACGAAAGCGTGCGTTCGGGCAGTCTCGAAACCGTCAAGACCCTGTTCACCCCGCTGGGCGGCGAGGGCTTCGGCACGCTCAGTCAGGACCCGCTGCAAAACCTGAAATATCATCTGGTTGTCAGTATCGCCATGATTACGCGCTTCTGCATCAACGGCGGCATGCAGCCGGAGGAGGCATACAGCCTCAGCGATGTGTACATTCAGAAGACGGACCGCTGCCTGTCGGTTGACGAAATCCGCGGCGTGCATTACGAAATGACGATCGCCTTCACCAAGCGCATGCGGCAGATCAACAGCGGCAAAATGTACACCAAAACAATGCTCGCCGTGCTGGATTATATCAGTGACCACCTGCACGAGCGCATTCTGATCGAAGATCTTGCGGCGGCAGTCTCGCGCACCCCGCCGTATCTCTCGCGAATGTTCCGCAGAGAGATGGGCATGCCGGTCAGCGAGTACATCAACCGGAAAAAAATCGAAGCTGCGGCAAATATGCTGCAATTCTCGGATTTCTCCGCGCTGGATATCAGCAATTATCTCGGCTTCAGCTCGCAGAGTTATTTTATCAAGCTGTTCCGGAAACAGATCGGTCTGACGCCGAAAGAATATCGGAGCAGATTCTACACCGTCGGGTTCATGAAGCCGAAATGATGTTATGATTTTACTATTTTGCAGCGATTATTGCTAGAATCCCCGCGCAGTTCTGTGGCATAATGAAAGCAGGAAGAAAGCCCGTTCGGAATACGGGCTCTGAAATGAACAAAACAGAACTGCAAAATCAAGGGGAGATTCACAATGAAAATCAGCAAAATGCGCAGAGCCGCCGCGATTTCTTCGGCAGCGGCAATCTGCATCGGCGCTATGCATCTGGGTGCATTCGCGCTGACAAAAACCGATGTCAACGGTGACGGCGCCTCGAACAGACAGGACGTTACCGCTCTGGTCAGCGCACTGACCGGCTCTAGCTCCATGCCGCAGGGCGCCGATGTCAACGGCGACGGCAAGGTCAATGCCGCCGACCTGACGCTCCTGAAGCGCGAGCTGCTCTATCCGAAGCAGGAGCAGGGCAGAGAGCCGAGACTCCCTGCAACCATGTATTCCAACTTCCGCTCCGGCGATGCAGGCGACTTCTTCGCATCCGACGGCTGGTGCAACGGCAGACCGTTTGACTGCTACTGGACCAAGGACAATGCTGCGATCAAAAACAATCTGCTTGAACTCCGCGTTGATGCAAAGGATGATAAGCATAACGACATCTACGGCGAAGATTACGAAACCCACGAAAGATGGTATCCGAATTATTCCGGCGGCGAATTCCGCACCGAGAAGTACTACAGCTATGGCTACTATGAGACCTCAATGAAGGCGATCAAGAATGACGGCGTCGTGTCCTCGTTCTTCACCTACACCGGCCCCTCCGACAAGATCAACGGCGTTGAGAATCCGTGGGATGAGATCGACGTCGAGATTCTCGGCAAGGACACCACAAAGGTTCAGCTCAATTATTACCGTAACGGCAAGGGCGGACATGAAACAATGATTGATCTGGGCTTCGATGCCTCCGAAGGCTACCACACCTACGGCTTCGACTGGCAGCCCGATCACATCACATGGTATGTGGACGGCAAGGAAGTCTACACCATGCAGGGCGATGTCCCCAAGACCCCCGGCAAGATCATGATGAACGCATGGCCGGGCCGCAAGGTTGACAACTGGCTCAAGCCGTTCAACGGCAATACCGGTCTGGTCGCGAGCTATGAGTGGGTCACCTATCACAAGGCTGACAGCGCACAGGATCCGATGACATTCGACGAGCTGGAAGCACTGGCGAAGCAGGGACAGCAGGGTCAGCAGGGCAGCATCAAGGACTACGGCACTGCGCCGAAGCTCCCCGCAACCATGTATTCCAACTTCCGCTCCGGCGATGCTGGCGATTTCTTTGCATCCAAAGGCTGGACGAACGGCGAACCGTTTGACTGCTTCTGGTATGAGAAGAATGCGCAGATCAAGGGCGATCATCTGGAGCTGATCATCGACGAGAAGTGGAATTCCTCCGACCGCAGCAATAACTGGAATCCTTCCTACTCCGGCGGCGAATTCCGCACCAACGGCTTCTACCACTACGGCTACTACGAGACCTCGATGCAGGCGATCAAGAACGACGGCGTTGTCTCCTCGTTCTTCACCTACACCGGTCCCTCCGACAACAATCCGTGGGACGAGATCGACATCGAGATTCTCGGCAAGGATACCACAAAGGTTCAGCTCAACTATTACCGTGACAGCAAGGGCGGACATGAAACAATGATTGATCTGGGCTTCGATGCCTCCGAAGGCTATCACACCTACGGCTTTGACTGGCAGCCCGATCATATCACATGGTATGTGGACGGCAAGGAAGTCCACACCATGTGGGGCGATGTCCCCAAGACCCCCGGCAAGATCATGATGAACGCTTGGCCGGGCAAGAATGTTGACGGATGGCTCAAGCCCTACAACGGCAATAAGCCGCTGACCGCACGCTACCAGTGGGTCACCTTCCAGAAAAGTGAGCAGCAGGGTCAGCAGGGGCAGCAAGGTCAGCAGGGACAGAGCAGCGGCATGAATGCCAATGCTACAATGGTTTCCAATTTCTCGGCAGGTCAGGCAGGCGATTTCTTCGCCTCCGACGGCTGGACAAACGGCAGACCGTTTGACTGCTACTGGACAAAGGACAATGCAGCAATCCGGAACAATCTGCTCGAACTGAGCATCAACCAGAAGACGGACAACAGCATCACCGGCGAAGACTATGAGACCCATGAAACATGGTATCCGGGTTACTCCGGCGGCGAATTCCGCACCAACAATTTCTACCACTACGGCTACTACGAGACCTCGATGAAGGCGATTAAGAATGACGGCGTTGTCTCCTCGTTCTTCACCTACACCGGTCCGTCCGACAACAATCCGTGGGACGAAATCGACATCGAGATTCTCGGCAAGGACACCACAAAGGTTCAGCTCAACTACTACCGCGACGGCAAGGGCGGTCATGAGTATATGTATGACCTCGGCTTCGATGCCTCGCAGGATTTCCACAGATACGGCTTCGACTGGCAGCCCGATCATATTACATGGTATGTGGACGGCAAGGAAGCCTACACCATGTGGGGCGATGTCCCCAAGACACCGGGCAAGATCATGATGAATGCATGGCCCGGCCGCAAGGTTGACGAATGGCTCAAGCCGTTCAACGGCAGAACCGGTCTGACTGCTTATTATCAGTGGGTCACCTATAACAAAGGCGGCCGCTGATTCTTCCGCGTGCGCGGATTCAATGAAGTTTACCTCCCTCTTTCCCTGCGATTCACTCCCGGATCGCAGGGATTTTTTTCGGGCGGGATGCCCGGCGTCCGTGTACTGTCCGGCGCCTTGGCAGCGCGCACTGCAAGGCGCAAATATGCTGTCGATTTTTGGTGAAATCGCTGAAAATCGCTGCGCTGCCGAAAAAGGATTGTCCGCACGTAAAATTTGTGGTAAAATAGTAAGAGAGATATTATGTGCTGAAACAAAAATACAGAGCGTTTCACACACCGGAGTTTTTCAAAAGAAGGAGCCTGACACTGCTATGTTTACCAGATATATCGGAATTGATCTGGGTACCGAAAATACCCTCATTTATGCCCGCAGCCGCGGCATTATTATGCGGGAGCCGTCTGTCGTTGCCGTCAATACCCGCACCGATCAGGCAAGCTCTGTCGGAAAAGATGCAAAGGAGATCATCGGCAGAACCCCCGGCTCTGTCATCGCCGTTCATCCCCTGCGCGACGGCGTCATCGCTGACTTCGATGTCGCTGCTACCATGCTTCAGGAGCTGATCAAAAAATCTCTCCGCGGCACCGCATTCACAAAGGCGCGGGTCATCATCTCCATTCCCTCCGGCGTCACTGCCGTCGAACGGCGCGCCGTCAAGGAAGCTGCCGAAAAAGCCGGCGCAAGACCCGTTCAGCTCGTACAGGGTCCCCTCGCCGCTGCGCTCGGCGCCGGTCTCAATGTGCTCGAACCGACCGGCAATATGGTCATCGACATCGGCGGCGGCATCAGTGAGATCGCGGTCATGTCCCTCGGCGGCATCGTCTCCTCCCGCACCGTCCGCACAGCCGGCAACGCCTTCGATA
>CAMNAY010000090.1 GCA_946531975.1 uncultured Ruminococcus sp.
ATGCCGGCGCAATCCAGAATGCGGGACGCGGCGCAAGGGTTCTTGCGGTGAGCGTGCCGTGCAGATATCTGCACGCACCCGCCTCCGTCATCCGGATCTCAGATGCAGAGCAGTGTGAAAAGCTCGCATTTGCGCTGATTCCGGCATTACAGGAGCAGAACGTATGATTACGGAGATGCAGCGTTCGCGGGAAGCGGACAAGGCGGCGCTGAGCGTCTGTCACTACGGCAGAAAGATGCTCTGCAATCTGGTCGCCTACGGGACAAAATACAGCTTCTGCCGGTTTTTCCGGCTGAAGTCGCACGGAAAGACCGCGTTTCTGATGCTTCAGAACAGCACGCTTCTGGTCAGCTCGCAGGAGGATTTCACCGGCGACGCAGAAGCGGCGGTCGAGTTGTCGATTTTTGTGGATATGCACCAGCCGTTCCGGGTCGAGGGCTGTCAGTCGCTGCTTGCGATGCTGCACATCAGCGGCTATCAGACGCTCCGGCGCTCGGTGTTTCAGCTGATGCCGGGGAGCGTCTCTCCGGTGTTTGACGCGGCACAGGTCAACAGCGCCCCGAAGCTGGATGACGTATACAGCATCCTGACCGAAGGCTTCCCGAATCTGATCGCCTACGATCTCTGGCTGACGGACACCTCGCACATGGTGCGGCGCGGACTCCGCCAGTGTTACACTTATTTCGACGTGACCGCAGCGACCGCGATTTACGATTACGGCGCGCATGTACTGATCGGTCAGGTTGCAACGAAAACCGCAGCGCGCGGGCGCGGCTATGCGCGGGACTTCCTGCACTGGATCGCGAACGACCTTGACGCACGCGGAAAGACGGGCATTCTGTACGCGCTTGACATCCGCAAGAGCTTTTACGAGGAGATCGGATTCAAGCTGCTGGAAACAGAATTTGTGTGGGAACGTCTGAGCGGCGCCGAACCCGACGGCGGCAAGGGTATTCTCTGAGGAGCCGCTGAATCATGGATCGCTGCGCGAAACGATACATCATTCAGCGTCTGTGAAAGGAAATCGAAATGGACGAAAAATGGAAGGAAATGTACGAGGCGGCGAAAGCGGTCTGGAATCCGCGCAAGGTCTCGGACTATGTGACCTGCGGAGAAGTCGCGGCGGCAGTAATGTCATCGAGCGGCAGGATCTATACCGGCATCTGCATTGACACCTGTTCGACGCTCGGCATCTGTGCAGAGCGCAATGCGATTTTCAATATGCTGACGAACGGCGAGACGGAGATCGCGCGTGTGCTGTGCATCGCGCCGGACGGCAGATGCGGCGGCGCACCCTGCGGTGCGTGCCGGGAGCTGATGGTGCAGCTCATGGCAGGGCATTACAAGGATGTGGAGATTCTGGTGGATTTTGAAACCGGCAAAACCGTCACGCTCGGCGAGATGACGCCGGGCTGGTGGATTCAGTAAACCGCATGGCGCAAAGCCGGCACGGAGGAGTGAACGGATTGAACAACGCATTTGAATTTGACGAACGGCTGCTGAAGGCGGCAGCGGAAGCGGAGCGGGCAGCAGCAGCGGAATTCGCGGAGATCGACCGCATTTCGCAGCACGGCACAGCCAAGGTGCTGCGCGCATTTCAGTCGCAGCGGGTGTCCGCGGCATGCTTTGCCGGCGCGAACGGCTACGGCTATGACGACATCGGCAGAGACACGCTCGACCGGGTGTGGGCGGAGGTTTTTCACACAGAGGACGCACTTGTGCGGCATCATTTCGTGTCCGGCACGCACGCGCTCTCGACGGCGCTGTTCGGCGTCCTGCGCCCGAACGACAAGCTGGTCTCGGTGACCGGCGCCCCGTATGACACCTTGGAGGAGGTCATCGGCATCCGCGGCAGCGGAAACGGCTCGCTGAAGGATTTCGGCGTGCAGTACGCGCAGGTTGACCTGACGGCGGAGGGACGCCCCGATTTTGACGCGATTGCAGCAGGCATCACCGATGCACGGGTTGTTTATCTTCAGCGCTCGCGGGGCTATTCGCTGCGTCCGGCGCTTTCTGTTGCCGATATCGCGAAAATTGTCGGAATCACGCGGCAGGTGAATCCGTCCGCAGTGGTTATGGTCGATAACTGCTACGGTGAATTTGTCGATTACGATGAGCCGACCGATGCCGGCGCAGACCTGATTATCGGCTCGCTGATTAAGAATGCGGGCGGCGGCATCGCGGAAACAGGCGGCTACATCGCCGGCAGAGCAGATCTGGTCGAGCAGTGTTCTTACCGCCTGACCTGTGTGGGCATGGGCAAGGAGGTCGGCTGCTCGCTGAACCAGTGCCGCTCGATGTACATGGGACTGTTCTTTGCGCCGGAGGTCGTCGCGAATGCGCGGAAAACCGGTGTATTTGCGGCAACGCTGTTCCGGCAGCTCGGCTTTGAGTGCCTGCCGGTTCCGGGACAGACCGCCGGTGATATCATCACCGTTCTGGTGCTGCGGGATCCCGCCGCAATGGAAGCATTCTGCGCGGGCATTCAGGCAGGCTCACCGGTCGATTCCTACGTCACGCCGGAAGCATGGGACATGCCCGGCTACGAGAGCAAGGTCATCATGGCAGCAGGCGCCTTCACGGGCGGCGCGTCGATCGAGCTTTCGGCAGACGGCCCGATGCGCGAACCGTATGCGGTTTATATGCAGGGCGGACTGACCTACGGCAGCGGCAAGCTGGGCGTGCTTCAGGCAGCGCAGACCATGCTCAGCCGCGGCATCATCAAGCTGTAACGGATCATTTCAGAAACAGAACCCCGAAACACTGTACCATCGCATCAGCTCTCATAACAAACCGGTACGGCGTCGCACCGGTCAGAAAGGATGAATCAAAATGGCAAACAAAGACAATACCGGCGAATTCTCGATGGATCACTACGTAAACGAGCGGCTGTCCGAAGATGTCGAGCCGAACAATCCCTTTGAGATCACAGAGGGCAGCGCCGGCGGCAAAAAGGGCAGCAAACTCAAAAACCTCGGCAAAAAAGTCAATGTCAAAAGCAGGAAGTTCCTGATTATCGCCTGCATCATTCTGGTTCTGATCCTCGCCCTGATCCTGTTCATCTGGATCAGCGTGCGGCGCAATGACGGCGCACGGTATGCCCGCCTGCTTGCGAAGAACATCGGCGCACCGATCAGCACCGCACGGAAGGACGCGGGCATCGACCTGAAGACCGAATCGGACTACACAACGCTGAACCAGCTTTATATTTCGTATCAGGCGATTGCCGAAAGCAGCAAGGACTGCAAGATTCAGGGCGTATATCTGCCCGAGTGGGCGATTTTCTGCAATACAGATGCGAATGAATTGACGAATGTCACATATTATAATTATGAGCTGCTGGAGGACAGCATCTTCGGCACCGAGCGCAAGTCGTATCTCGACCCGACGCTGATCCCGGCAGGCACGGGCATCAAGGATGTCGAAAAGAAGCTCGATCTGGATCCGTACCGCATCCAGTATCTTCAGGACAAGACACAGCTCCGCGAGTACCGCTACTGCTATGAGGACAAGGAGACCGGCGATGTCGTCGCATATGCGATCACAGCGAAATTTGACAATCACGGCAGCCTGACCGAGATCAAGGATGTCCGCCGCAACTACATCGGCACCCTGCTTTCGAGTCCGGAGACATGACGGTCAGCCGATGCCGAAACAGCACGAAACAGCGAAGAAAATATTGTCAGAAATACCGGAAATCGTTACAAAATTGCTACAAATTGAAAGCAATTTGGAACAGTGACGCAGAAAATCATTGACAGAATACGTGATTCCTGATAAAATGTAAGATGAATCTCAAATCACGGTGAAGACAGTCTGCGGAAGGCGCCGGAGCCGCCGTACCGCAGGACGGAAGGAGAAGAAGTAATGAGTGATCTGAAGCTCTGCTATGGCTGCATGGAGCCGCTGAACGGCGAACATGTCTGCCCGCACTGCGGATATGACCAGAACACAACCTCACTGGCGAACTACTTAAAACCCGGCACCGTACTGCACGAGCGGTTTCTGGTCGGCAAGGCACTGAATTCCAACGGCGAAGGCGTGACCTATGTCGGATACGATACCGCAGTCGGCTGCAAGATCCTGATCCGGGAATACATGCCTGAGCAGCTTTGCAGCCGCGTCCCGAACAGCACCGAGATCAATGTCAATTACGAGCATCTGGCACAGTATAAGGCGCTGATGGCAGAGTATACCGAGCTGAACAAAGCGCTCGCCCGTCTGCGCAATCTGAGCCACCTGAACCCCGCACTTGATCTGTTTGCCGAGAATAATACAACATATGCAGTTTATGAATATCTGGAGGGTCAGACCCTTCTGGAATACCTGAAGGACAATGCCGGCGAGCTGAGCTGGAATATCGTCCGCCGCATCTTCCCCCCGCTGTTCACGACCCTGAGCCTGCTGCACAATGCAGGCGTGCTGCACCGCGGACTCAGCCCCGAAACGATCTTCGTGACCGATAAGGGCGAGCTGAAGCTGCGCGGCTTCTGCATTTCGGCAGTCCGCACGAACGACACCGAGCTGGACGCAGAGCTGTTCGACGGCTATGCAGCCCCTGAGCAGTATTTTGCAGACCGCCAGCAGGGTACATGGACCGATGTCTACGGCATCTGCGCCGTGCTGTACCGGATTCTGACCGGTTCCCGCGCCGCCGATGCAATCTCACGGCAGGATTATGACAATCTGGTTCCGCCGAATGAGCTGAACCCGCATGTGCCGGAGAATGTCTCCAAGGGCATCATGCAGGGACTCGCCCTCGAAGGCAGCGAGCGTGTCCGCACGATCACCGATCTGGTCACGCTGTTGTTTGACGAATCCTCCTCCCGTGAAAATACCTCATCGCAGAAAGAAGGCACAACCGCAGTGTTCCCCGCGCAGAATGATAACAAACGAGTATCCGCATCCGCACCGGCACGCAGACCCGCCGGCAGCCCGCAGCAGCGTCCGGCACGCAGCAATGCACCGGCAGCCCGCGGCGGCGCCGCCAGACCCGTGCGGAATCACGCAGCACCGAACCGCCGGAGCGCCAACGGCGCACCGCTCACACGCAGCAGCGCACACGCACAGCACGGCGGAATGCCGCAGCGAGGTACAGCGGGCAGAGGTCCGGCATCCCGCGGCAGTGAGCAGCATCGCCCGTACCGCAGCGGCGAGCGTCCCGCACAGAATCCCCGCAGCGCAGCTGCAAGACAGCGTGCCGCAGCCGCACAGTATCCCAACAGTGCCGCAAGACGCCGTCCGTCCTCCGCAGCCGCAAACAGCCGGAACCGGAAGGCACAGGAAGCAACGCTGTTTGAGAAGCTGCGCGCTCCCCTGCTGATCGCGTTCCTGTTCTTTGCGATTCTCGCAGTTGTCATTTTCGCATTCATCAAACTGCTCGGCGGCAATGACGACAAGACGCTGAGCACCCGCGACAGCAGCTTCGATCAGGCAAATGTCGTCGAAGCACAGACCGATGTCACGATCAACAATGTCCGCCCGGACTCTGTTATTCCGGATCTGGTCGGCAAGAATTACACGCTGGAGCGTGACAGAATGGGCACATGGCTGAAGCTGGAGCCGATCTTCGAGTTCAGTGAGACGATCCCGAAGGATAAGATCATGGAGCAGGAATTTGCACCGGGTACGGAGTTTGTCAGCGGCAGCACGATGAAGGTCAAGGTCAGCCTCGGCACCTCGCTTATCACCATTCCGCCCTACAAGGGCATCCGTCTGAATGCCTATCTGAACCAGCTGAAGGAAATGGGTCTTGCAGATGCAGTGGACGGCGACGGCGGCAATCCTGCCGGTGTCACGACCAAGAAGGGCGAGAAAACAACCACAACGACCTCCGCACAAAATGCCGAGCCGAATGAGAACGGCAAGAAGCAGGTTGTCATTTACCGTGCAAAGATCGACTATAACTATTCCAACGGATATGTCTGCGCAGTTGATCCTGCACCGGGCAAGGTCATCGACGCACTGAACGATTATCAGATCATCGTGTACTACGCATACAATCCGGTCTGGACAACGATCAACAACGGCACGACCGGCAGCGGAACCACCACAACCAAGACGACGAAGACGACCGCCACGACCGCCGCAACGAATAAGCAGAGCGAGCAGCCTGCACAGTCGCAGCAGCCGGCGCAGTCACAGCAGCCTGCACAGTCGCAGCAGCCGGCGCAGTCGCAGCAGCCCGCGCAGTCGCAGCAGCCTGCACAGTCGCAGCAGCCTGCTGATCCGCCCGCACCGCCTGCGGAAACACCGGACGCATAACAGAATAAAAAAAGGCAGCCCTGCATCAGCGGGGCTGCTTTTTTCACCATACGGAGCCGCGGGCATATAATAGAAGCAAACGCAGAAAAGGAGGTGCCGATCCGTGAAGATTGTCGTTATGCGAAGCCCGCGGCTGCTGGCAGGACTGTTCCGCCTGATGTTCCGCATCAAAAAGGAGAACAGCGAAGAATAAAACCTGCGCACTGTTTCAGAAGTGTGAAAACTGAACATCTGATCTGTTATAATACAGGCACAGAAGCGAGGAACGCTTCTGAAACAGAAAAAAAAGCGCAGGAGGCAACAAAATGAAGACGTTATTGGTAATTGCATTTTACATCTGGCTGTTTATCCGTATTTACCGGTTTGTATATCCGGCACTGTACGGTGAGGAGCCTACGGCGCGGGACCCGCGCCACTCCCAAGCAGCCGCGCAGGGCGCGGAGCCGATTAACTAAAGGCGGCGCAGTCTCGCTTCACCCAAGGGGCTTCATAGCTGCCGCTGATCGCGGCAGGGGGTATCATCCTCACCGTGTGCTGGATTAGGATTATCACAAAAGTTTTGGTTGAGCTTATGATACGCGGAGCCTAGAGAGGTGAGGATAAGGAA
>CAMNAY010000091.1 GCA_946531975.1 uncultured Ruminococcus sp.
AACTGCCGCACCTGCCGTGATCACAAACCGGAGCGTATGCTGCCCGATGATGCGGCGGCTGCGAATGCCGATCGCTTTCATCAGCGCGATCTCGCTCGTTTCCTTCGAGATGAACGAGCGCTCCATCAGCACGGTGATCAGCGCCGTGACGATCATCGTGATGATCAGCAGCAGATATTCCACTGCACGAAGCGTATCGGCAACCATCGTGCAGTCGCGGACAAAGCCCGCGGTGTCAAACACCTCGTTTGTGTCAAAGATTTCCCCGATCCTTTCCATTCTGCGGCTGATCTCCGCCTGATCGGGGTGATCGGTAAAGGTCGCCTGTGTAAAGAAGCTGCCAATGCTGTCACGGTAGTGGGTCGGCGCATCATTATGCAGCCGGACGATCTCGCCGAGCTGGTTCATCGTCGTGAACTTGCCGGAGATGATGTAATCATCCGTTTCGCCGTTCATCTCGATCTGCACCGTGTCACCGATGCCCGCTTTGAGCATCTCCGCAACCTGCGGGGTCACCATGATCTCATTGGCATTCTGCGGCAAGCTGCCCTCCTCGCAGGTATATTCGCTCATCTGCGTGTGAAAGCCCTTCTGACAGGTCAGCATCACCGACACATCGCCGGATGTAAACTTATATTTATACATCAGCTCGGTCATAACCTTTGCAGGCATATCATGTTCCGCAAGAATGTTTTCGATTCCTTTCATCTCTTTCTCATATTCCTCATCGGGGAAATCGCCCGAAAGCAGAACACTGTTCATCTTCTCCGCTGTGAAATAGACATCCGCGCGGTTGTGACCGAACAGATAAAACAGGCTGTCGCCCTCCAGCGTATTCGCGCAGGTCGCAAGGATCATCGTCAGACTCAGGCAGAGTGCCAGTACCACAGCAATGATACTGAACTGCTTTGGACTGCTCAGCACATCATTGACCGCAAGATAGCCCGTCGGACGGAGCGGCGATTTGCCGATGCGCATGCCGCGCTTTTTGCGGAAGCGCTCACCGGTCTGACCGCTGCGCACTGCGTCGATCGGGGACATTTTCCGAATGCGCGCCGTGCAGGAATAGCAGAACAGCATGATGACTGCAACGACTGCAAATGCACAGAGCAGCGCGGTCAGAATGCCGTGACGGCTGCCGAGCACCATCGTATCGGATGCGCTTTTCAGCAGCAGCCTTTCAAACGGGATCGAAAACCCGAAGCCGATCAGTGCGCCGATGACAGAAATGCCGAAATACTTGACAATGTACAGCAGGCGGATTCTGCTGCTGCGGAGACCGATCGCCTTCATCACGCCGATCTCGCGGAATTCCTCTGTCAGCGTGAAGCCGATCGTAAAGCGCAGAACAATGAACGAAATCAGAATCAGGCAAACGCTGACGATCATCAGCACCGCTGCAATGACCATACTCATCACATAGGAGGTTCTGATCGTAGAAATCGGCGCATCAAACAGGACGCCCTTCGCCTCGCCGAGCATACCCTTGACAGCAGATGTGTCATCTGAATAGATGTAGTTTACGCTGCCCTGCATATTCTCCGCAGCGGGATTATCCTCTGCAATCTGCTGAAAGTCCGTGTCATTCAGAAGCACACGCGCCGCAGACATGAAATCCGAACCGAACAGCGCGTCCTTGCAGCCGCCGCACAGCGTCAGCTTCATCTGTTTATCGCCCAGAGAGATTTCATATTGTTCGCCGATCTTCAGATTGTATTGTTTCAGAATGCTGCCGGAGATATAGAATTCTCCCTCGCGCACCGCTGTCAGCTTTTGATTGTCGGAATCGAAATACCGGATTGCACTGCCGCCGATCGGCTGAACCATCATAAAGCTGCGTTTTTCGATTGCCTTCTTTCCGTCCTTTTTCACCGAGGTCAAGGAAGTCACATATACCGGTTCGGACCGGAAATCGCGCACACAGTCCGCCTCGCTGAACAGAGCATCGAAATCTGTCTCACGGTCCATCGCCATGACAATGTAGTCGCAGTCGAGGTTTGCCTCCTCGAAATAGTGGTCGAGCCCGTTCATAACGGTAATGATGTTATTGACACTGCTCGCGACGAACATCGCCGCAAGCGCCACGAACAGCAGCAGTATGATGTTCATGGTCTTTTTGCGCTTGAGGTCTTTTTTCAGGATTCTAAGAAACATATCGCAATCTCCTTTGCTGTAATGATACCGCATCCGGTCGTTTTTGTCAATCCCCCGGCTGTGGTTTTATTCTAGCACAGAATTTGTGAACGAATCCTTAAATGCAAAAAACGGCTTCCGGCAGACACCGGAAACCGTTTTCGCAAAGATATGAAAGGAAGGAACTTTTTGGCTTTTCACTGTCACTCTACCGCTCTGATCTGCTCGACCAGCGGTTCCTGCTGCATGCGCCGCAGCGGAAGCAGCGAGGCACAAATCGCGATCACAAAGGCGACCGCCGCAGACAGCCAGATGCGGACAACCGGCACGCTGTATGACACGATCACACCGCCGTCGGTCATGCCTCTCTGTGCAAAGATCTCGCCGCCGACAACGAAATTCATGAACGAATCCGTGCCCCAGATGATCAGGACTGCAAGAATTGACGCGCAGACCGCCGCCCGCAGCACAAATTGCAGGCACTCGATCACCGACATGCGGTACATCTGTCCGCGGGTCATGCCGCAGCACTGCATCGAAGCCAGCTCCGATTTGCGGTTGATGATGCCGGTCGAAATGATGTTGACCATATTGACCGCCGCGATCAGCGCGACCATGAGATTGATGAACAGCGCCGCCATTTTGACCGCTGCCAGCACGGTTCTTGCAGTGCGCATCGCATCATATGCGCTCTCCCCGATCATGAGATGCCGGTTTGCATCAATGAAATCGGTCGCTTTCTGATAGTCCGATTCATTCTTCAGCTTGCAGCTGATGGTAAAGCCGAAATTGTATTGCTGCCCGCCGTACATTGCGAGATCCTGCTCATAGCGCTCCTCCGGCAGCAGCAGCCAGATCTCGCCGGAACCGGACGAGTCATTGTTAGCATACTTTGACTGCGCATCCATACCAACCGGAAGCGTTGCTGTAAAGTGTTCCATCTTATAGTATACGTAGGGATCATGCTCCGTACCGTCGCCAATCCGAACGATGCGTTCCTCATCGGTATCCTGATCTGCGTCCGGGTCATAGAACTTTTCGCCCTCCTCCGCAGAAATCGGTACCATATTTTTGCCTTGGAACGTGACCGCATCCGGCTTCTGATCAAGAAAAGACTGCGGCGCGTTGAGCGTAATAGCCTTGCCGTATTTCACAAATTCATCGTAGCTCATCGGTGCTTCCTGATATTTCCAGATGCGGTCATAGCCCACACGGTTCAGATAATAGACCTGAATGCGGGTGCCTTCCGTACCGTCCTGCTTCAGCATTTTTCCGTGCCGATTATCCACATATTCAATATCCGTGAAATAGCCCGAATCACTCAGTATTTTTATGCCTTCCCGATAGGCAAGCGGGTCTGACATGAGCAGCTGGAACTGCACTCTTTCTTCATCTGTATCGTCCTGATCGGGGAGCTCCGCTGCACTGTACATGATCACGAAATCGGATTCCTGAATGCCTAAATCGTCTACAATGAACCACGCCCTCCGGTAATAATCCTCCGCGAGGTCCATGATGACGCCGAACACCGCAAACATCAGCAGCGAGAGCGTCAGAGACAGCACGGTGATGATAAAGCGCTTCTTCTGTCTGCGGGCATTGCGCGAGGCGAGCTTGCCCGTCCAGCCAAAGAGCAGACCGGAGATGCTGAATCTGCGGATCTTTTTGACCGCGTTGGGTCTGGCGCTGATCGACTCGACCGGCGACTTTTTGATGACGCGCATGCCGGTTCCGTAAGCGGAGAACATGACCCATACAAAGCCCAGCAGCATGCCCAGCGCGACCATCCACGGGCTGACGCTGTATGTAACGAGCCGGTCGATCTTTTCCTGCGATCCGTACATGACCTTCGCGATGCCGGTCGTCAGCACGGCGCGGTATGTCACATAGCCCAGCAGTACGCCCAGTGCGCCGCCGAGCGGGACACCGATGACCGAAAGCATGATTCCCTCCGAGGTCATGATGCGGACGATCTGCTTCGGGGTCGCGCCGACCGACTGCAAAACGCCGAACTGCCGCTCGCGCTCCTTCGAGGACACCTCAAAGGAAGTGTCGATGACCAGCCGCAGCAGCATCATGAACACGATGACAACCACAAAGAACATCGCAAAGGTCATCGCCATTTCGAGCTTTGCATCATCCGTCAGCCGGTCAAAGCTCAGCAGGTCATAGTTGATATTGTAATGAAAATCATGATTGTCCTTTTCGATTCCCGCAGTTTCCTTGATGCGGTCAATGAAGAACTTTTCCGAATCAATTTCCTTGCCAAGAACAATGTATCTGACCGTCTTGCCGTATTCTTCTTCTGTGCGGATCTCACCGATCTCCGGAATGGTCTTCAGCTTTTCCGCCTGCTCATCCGAAAGACCGTAGAGTGCGAAATGTCCGGGCAGATCGTCATAGGCTTCGTTGCGCTTGACCGTCATCAGCGTCGAATAGAGACAGAACAGCATGGTCATCAGTGCAACGGCGATCACGATGCTGCATGTCGTCAGCACCGAATGCCGTTTCTGCGCGGTGATATAGCGCCGCGCAAGCAGTGTTTCAAATTTCATGGTGCTTCTCCTTTATTATGACACGTTGTTCATTGTATCGTTTGTGATTTTTCCGTCTGAAATGGTCAGGATGCGGTCACATTGCAGAGCAACATTCTCATCATGCGTAATGATAATCATAGTCTGCTTGAAATCGCGGTTGGATTGCCGAAGCAGTGCAACGATCTCAGCGCTGTTCTTGCTGTCGAGGTTGCCGGTTGGCTCATCCGCAAGGATGACACCGGGAGAATTGAACAGCGCTCTGCCGATTGAGACACGCTGCTGCTGACCGCCGGAGAGCTGTGAGGGGAGATGATTGCGGCGCTCCTTGAGGCTCAGCCGCTCCAGCAGCTCCTCAAGCTGCTTGGGATCAGGCTTTCTGCCGTCCATGATCGAGGGCAGTGTAATATTTTCCTCTGCGCTGAGCACGGGGATGAGGTTGTAGAACTGATAGATCAGACCGACCTGTCTGCGGCGGAAAACCGCAAGGTTCTTGCTGTTCTGTGCATAGACGTCCTGTCCGTCGAGGTAAACCTTGCCGGAAGTCGGGCGGTCTACGCCGCCGAGAATATGCAGCAGGGTAGATTTGCCGGAACCGGACGGACCGATGACCGCGGTCATCTGACCTTTGGGAATCGTGAAGCTGACATGATCGAGTGCATTCACCTGTGTTTCGCCCTTGCCGTACTGTTTGCAGAGATTTTCGACTGTTAAGAATTCCATAACCGGAACCTCCTTTTGTGTTGTTGATGTTATTATAACATGTCAATCTCACTTTTTCGTGACTATAATATTACAAAAATGTCACTTTCGGTCATTTTATCAGAAGCCTTGATTTGGGATTTCCGATGTGATATAACCGGGCAGATCCCGGCGCCGATTCTGCTCCCATGTTTTCAGCCTGAGTCTTTTTTCGCACTCCCATTGATCGTTTTCGCGAAATATGGTATAATATGGAAAACGCACAGGAGGAATCAATTATGGAGCACGAACGCATCCTGCACATTCTGGATTATCTCAGCCGCAGCACCAACGATAAGAAATCTGTATCGATCCGCGATATTCAGCATCACCTTGCCGCTCAGTATGATCTCCGCGATGTTTCGGCGCTGACGGTCCGGCGCGACATCGACCGGCTGATTGCCTCAGGCTATGATGTTCAGGTCACCCACGGTGCACACAATACCGCATATTACAGCCTGCAAACGCGCAGTTTTACCTTCAACGAGATCCGGTTTCTCGTCGATTCCGTCTCGATCAACAAGTTTCTCTCTGATGCGCAGAAGCAGGCACTGATCAAAAAATTTGAAGTGCTTTGCTCCGAAGATGAAGTCCGGCAGCTCATCAGCCGCATTACACTAAACGGGCAGGTCGCCCCCTCGATGAACCTGCTCGAAAATCTTGACCGGGTTCACAGCATCATCTCCGAAAGGCGGAAAATCAACTTTGAATACGGGAAATATGAAACAGACCGGCAGGTCAAGTATTACAAGAAGCGCCGCGACCTGATTCCCTGCAAGGTCATCTATTATAATGAGCGGTTCTATCTGCGCTGTATGAATGCGGAGACCGGTGCCGCACGTACTTACCGGATCGACCGGATGCGGAACATCACACCTGCGGAATCGTTCAGCCGGCTTCCGGCTCTGCCGAAATATGACGGTGCCGTGCTGGATGTATTTGAGCCGGAATCGACTGAGACGGTGACGCTGCGGGTCCGGCGCTTTCTGCTCGACGATATGCTCGAACAGTTCGGCAAATATGCCTCCTACACAGAAAAGGTCGGCGAGGAGTGGGTGCAGATCCGTGCGCGGATCTGTATCAGTCAGGGCTTTTTCCGCTGGCTGATGAAATACGGAACCGATGTCGAGCTGATCGCACCGGAGCCGCTCCGCGCATCGCTCGCAGAAAAGCTTGCAGAAGTCCTCCGCTTCTATGTAAAATAAAATCAGCCGCCTCGAATCGGGGCGGCTGATTTTCTGTTTATTCCTGATGCTTCAGTGCATCACTCATCGGGATCCGCTTGATCTTCCGCATCAGCAGAACTGCAACCAGCAGATATGCTGCGACACCGGCGCCGAACATCAGCCAGAGCAGTGAATAGACCGTCTTGTACTCAAACCAGCCCGGATACTGCGACATTGCTATGTGAATCACTTTTTCCATTACCACATTTACAAGCGGAATCGTCACAGCAAA
>CAMNAY010000092.1 GCA_946531975.1 uncultured Ruminococcus sp.
GTGTTATAGCCCTTCCAGCCGCCGTCTTGCTGCCGTACAAGCGTATTGACGCTGCCGATCTCCTTTGCAAGCGGATCGAGCTCCGCGCAGAGCGGAATGACATCAATCTTATATGGAATTGTGACATTGAGCGCTTTCAGGCGGGTATCCGCGAGAAATGCAGACAGCTCCTCCGGCTCAAGCTCATAGAGCGAATAGTGCGGATTGCCGAGCGCTGCGTGAATCTCAGGCGAGATACTGTGCCCGAGCTTTCGCCCGATCAAGCCGTATGGCGTTTTGAATCCGGTCATAATGTGCCTCCGTATAAATCAGGTTCATTTATGTGACAAATTATTCGAGATTTTCGTATCATCGCAGAATACAGTATCGCAAATAATCACATTGCAATATGAATATGATTACAAATCACCCCGTGATCTCAGAGTAGTTGCCGAGCAGAATGAGCGAGTCGCAGGAGCGTTCCAGCTCACAGAGCAGCCCGAGCACACCCTCCTGATGCAGATTGCATTCAAGATCCATGAAGAAGCGGTAGGAGAAATTTGTGCCCGGAATCGGGATACTCTCCAGCTTGCACATATTGATGCCGACAGCCGAAATTTTTGCAATCATATGATAAAGCGCACCGGGGGAGTTCGCGCAGTTGACCATCAGGCTCAGGCGCTCCGCACCCGCGAAGCATTTTGCGCCCTTCCGGATACAGAGGAAACGTGTGTCGTTCACATCCTGATTCATGATCGACTCGCCGACCACTGTAAGACCGTAGAGCTTCGCGCAGCTTTCGCCCGCAATCGCCGCAACAGTCGGGTCATGTGCTTCTGCCGCACGCTGCGCCGCATGCGCTGTGCTCGTGCAGGGAATCACATCGACGCTGCCGAGCGAAGCAATGAATTTGCTGCACTGCCCCGCCGCCTGCTCATGCGTATAAATTGTGCGTATCTGCGTAATATCCGCGTTGCTTTGCCCGAGCAATACATGACGGATCAGGAGCCGGACGGAGCGGACAATGGTAATATCCGGCTCACGAAGCAGGTCATACACCGCACGGACAGATCCATATGAACTGTTCTCGACGGGCAGAATGCCGTACTGACAAAGCCCGGCCTGCACCGCCTGCACGACTGCGCGGAATCCGTCCAGGAAGACGACATTGCCGCGCGGGAACAGCCTGTCTGCCGCCGCACCTGCGTGGCAGCCCTCCACGCCCGAGACCGCAATGCGCCCTGTCTGCGGGAAAACGGCTTCCTCCTGCGCACACATCGCAGCCACACGCGCCGCAACATTTGTCGCGGGAATGAGCTGCGCCGCCTGCCGCGCACGGGAAAGCTCCAGCATCGTGCGCCAGAGCTGGTGTGCATAGTCACCGTACTCCGTGCCCGCATTTTCGCGCACGCGCATCAGAATCTCACGCTCGCGTGCAGGGTCATAGAGGGGACGCGAAGGATCGCGCTTTTTCACATCAGCGACCCGGTCAATCAGCGTCATGCGCTGCAAAAACAGCTCGAGGAGCTGACGGTCAACGCCGTCGAGCTGTTCTCTGATCTCTGGTAAATTCATATGGTTTTCTCCTTTATTTGTAAGCCGTTAAGGTTCATGCGTGATGAGGTTCCGGACGGAACAAACGCATTACAATCGCTGCACAAATATGCGCACAAAAATCATAACAATATTGCCTCTTCTCTCAGAATGCAGAAGCATTTTTCACCTTCCGACAAAGCGCCCGCTCTGCGAAAGCGCTCCACCGTATCAGTCGGATGCAGAAGGGATTTCTCAAGTACGCGAACCGATTTCGTATTCTCTTCGCGTGCATATGCTTCGAGCTTTCCAAAATCCGTCTCCGCAAATGTCCAGCGGATTACGCCGCGGAGTGATTCGCCGGCATATCCCTTGCCCCAATGGGTTTGTGCAATGCAGTATTCGATTTCTGCCGTGCGAATATCGTCGTAAACACGGCAGAATCCGATCTGACCGATCCCCTCTCCCGTATCACGGAGATGAATCGCCCAGCGGTAATAATCGGGGTCGGCATACGCTGCAAGATACTTGTGCAGCAGCTCCCTGACAGCTTCTTTGTCAGGATAAACAGGCTCACCGTATTCCGTCTGCACCGCAGGGTCCGATGCCCACTGCACCATATCCGAAAGATCATTCTCATTGAACGGGCGAAGAATCAGGCGCTCTGTTGTGATCACAGATGTTGTTTTGCAGCGCATTTCAATCCTCCGCAATATCAGACAAATCATACCCGCTGCAAAGCAGCACATCAAGCATTACAAGCGCAGCACAAGCCTCGATCACCGGCACGGCGCGTTGTGCAATGCACGGGTCATGTCTGCCGTGAATTTCAAGCTCCGCATTCTGATGAGCAGAAAGCGAAACGGAGCGCTGTTTCTGCGAAATGGAGGGCGTCGGTTTGATGCCGACCGTGAAGCGCACAGGCATCCCGGTCGTGATTCCGCCGAGAATTCCGCCGTTTCGGTTCGTCTCAGCGGCAACCTTGCCCGCATCCATGCAGAACGGATCATTTGCCGCAGAACCGCGCATATCAGAAAGTGCAAACCCGTCGCCGAATTCCCCGCCCTTCCCCGCCGGTATTCCGAACAGCACACGCGCAAGCCGGTTTTCGATCCCGTCAAACATCGGGTCGCCGAGCCCCGCAGGGACGCCTGTTACGGCGCATTCTATCCTGCCGCCGACGGAATCCTGCGCCTCACGCGCCGCAAGAATCGCCTGCTGCATCGCACACCCGGCATCGTCCGAGATCACAGGAAACATTTTCCCGGCAATCTGTGCAAACAGCGCAGCGTCGGGATACAGCGGGATCCGCTCATCCTGTACGCCTGCGACGGACAGAAGATGCGCACCGACATGGATATTACACTTTGCAAGCATCTGTTTTGCGATGCCGCCGGCAGCACAAATCGGGGCAGTCAGCCGCCCGGAGAAGTGCCCTCCGCCGCGCATATCCGCGTTGCCGTGCCACTTGACATAGGCAGAGTAATCTGCATGCGACGGCCGCGGTATATCCGCAAGATTCTTATAATCCGAAGATTTTGTATTTGTGTTCGCGATCTGAATGCACAATGGAAAACCGTTTGTTTTGCCATCGGTCACACCTGATACAAACACCGGAATGTCCGGCTCTTTGCGCGAGGTTGACAGCGCATTTCTGCCGCCCTGCCGCCGCTCCATAAAGCGCATCAGTTCCTCTGTGTCGATGGAAAATCCGGCGGGGAATCCGTCCGCCAATGCGCCGATTCCTGCCCCGTGTGATTCGCCGAAAACGGATATTTTCAGACGCTCTCCAAATGCTGACGCCATCGTTTCACCTCTCAGAATTGTTTTACGAGTGATACATGATTTTGCAGTACATCAAAGCCGTTCCGCAGATAGAATTTGTACGCAGGCATGTCCCGGTCAGTTGCAAGGAAAATATGTGTAACACCGAGTGATTTTGCATATTCTTCGATCCGCTTGATAAAGTCTGAACCGATGCCTGCACCCTGCATGCCGCGGCGAACAAAAAACTCAAAAATGTAGTATTCCGTTCCGCTGCACCAATGGATCATCGAGCCGAGCGACACTGCGAGCAGTTCATCGTTTTCATACAATCCGATGCAGCAGGAATTTCGGTTCAGCATGAGGTCTTCCAAATATGCCGTGAGCTGTTTTTCATCGCTCCAGTCATCGTTCCACGGCGGGGCTGTGAACACATCGCGGAACATGGTTTTCACCGTTTCAAATTCCGTATCGGAAAGCCTCGCAATGTGACGCATTGTTATACGCCTCCCTCGGGAATTGTAATTTTTCCGCCGAGTGCAATATAATCATCAAAAAACTGCGGATAGGATTTATTTACAGCTTCCGCGCCGAGAATCGTGACCGGCTCCCGGCAGCATAACGCTGCGATTGCAGCCGCCATCACCAGGCGGTGGTCGTTTTGTGCGTTGACTGTGCCGCCGCGAAGCTGTCCGCCGTACACGGTCAGTCCGTCGGCGCGCTCATCCACATTTCCGCCGAGATCGCGGAGCATCTGTGCAGTGGACTGCAATCGGTCGGACTCCTTCAGCCGGAGACGCTCAGCTTTCACAAACTCGCTGTTTCCTTCCGATACAGCCGCTTTCACCGCAAGGATCGGCAGCAGGTCGGGGATCGCGTCCATCACTTCCGTAATGCAGCGATTCTGTCCTTTTGTCACGGACAGTCCCGCAGCGCTTTCCTGCACAGCCGCGCCGCTCTCACGCAGAATCCGAAGGATTGCCCGGTCCCCCTGTGTCGATGCGGTATCGAGTCCCGTGACGCAAACCGCTGCATTTCCCGCCTGCTGTACCGCTCCGGCTGTGAGCCAGAATGCTGCGTTTGACCAGTCTCCGTCTACGGAAAGTCCTTCCGGCATATGCAGTCTCTGTTTTCCCAGAATGTGATAGCACAAGCGCAAATCTTTTGTTGATACGTATATTTCCGCACCAAACTCACGCAGAACACGCAGCGTCAGATCTACATAGGCCGCAGATTGCAGCGCGGTTGTCAGCCGGATTTCGCTGTCCTCCCGACACAGCGGAAGCGCCATCAGCAGCCCGCTTAAGAATTGCGAGCTGACATTTCCTTCGATTTCATATACTCCGCCGCGCAGATTTCCATTTGCGTGCAGCGGCAGATGTGTCTCGTCAAAATGTACGCCGTGCGCGTACATTGCATTCGTCAGCGTTCCGATCGGGCGCTCCGGCAGTCTGCCGTGCCCTGTCACGGAAATGTTGCTGCATACCGCCATCGCAACCGGAAGCAGGAAGCGAAGCGTCGAGCCGCTCTCACCGCAGTCAAGATCCGCGTGCGGCTGCTGTTTAATCGGCGCAATGAGGATGCGGTCCGTTGTCTGCTGAAATTCTGCGCCGAGCGCTTGCAGGCATCGAACCGTCGCCGCAATATCGTCGCAATACGGTTCCCGAAGCGGAAGTGCGCCGCCGTTTTCCGAGAGTGCCGCACAGATCAGCTTTCTGTGCAAATCAGATTTGGACGGAATCGCCGCGACAGTTCCTGAGAGCACGGACGGATAACAAGTGACGTTCATGCCTGCCCCTCCAGCCCGTCTGCGAACAGCGCTTCCAGATCGGAAAGCGCGATCTTCTCCATGCGGCATCTGCCGATCATCTCCGGCAAAATCACTGTGATTCCGCTGCCTGCCGCCTTCTTATCCAGCGCTGCGATCTCCGCCATTTCATGTGCTTTATACGGGCAAACGGTTGGCAGATCCGCTCGCTCGAGTGCATGCAGAATTCTCGTAAGTTCGCTTTTTTGAAGGATTCCGCGCTTCACGGCTGCGCGTGACATCATTGCGATGCCGATGCCGACTGCATGCCCGTGTGAGATGCCGAAATCGCTGAGCCGCTCGATCGCGTGCGCCGGTGTGTGACCGAAATTCAGCAGCTTGCGCACGCCTTTTTCCGTCGGATCCTCCATGACAATTTTCGATTTGTAGATCACAGAGCGCACGATGATCTCCTCATAGCTCGATGCCGGATCTCCGGTCTCGTAGATTGCAAACAGCGCCGGATCATCCAGAACGCCGTGCTTGATCGCTTCCGCACCGCCGTCTGCAATCTCATGCGCGGGGAGCGTTTTCAGCGCATCCACATCGCAATATACTCCAATCGGCTGGTGAAAGAGCCCAGCCAGATTCTTGCCGTGTGCAAGGTTCACTGCGGTCTTGCCGCCGACAGACGCATCGACTGCCGCAAGCAGCGTGGTCGGCACCTGCACGAATCGGATCCCGCGCAGATAGCAGCCCGCCGCAAAGCCGGTCAGGTCGCCGATGACACCGCCGCCGAGCGCGACCGCAAGATCTGTGCGCGTCAGATGCGCCTCCGCAAAGGATTCAAGCAGCGCGCCGAGTACAGCGACCGACTTGCTCACCTCGCCTGCCGTAACTACATGCGTACTGACGGCAAAGCCTGCCTCCGAAAGCGACTGCTTCACGCGGTCCAGATAAAGCGGCGCAACATTGCTGTCGCTGACGAGCATGACGCGGCAGGGCTTTGTGACTGCTGCAAGCTCCGTGCCGATCTGACCGAGCAGTCCGCTTCCGGTCAGGATCGGATAGGTTTCGCCCGAAGGCGTTGTCAGAATTTGTTTGTTCATGGGTATTCC
Organism: uncultured Ruminococcus sp.; assembly: GCA_946531975.1. Lineage (GTDB taxonomy): Bacteria > Bacillota > Clostridia > Oscillospirales > Ruminococcaceae > Firm-04. Next base: position 6,142 of record CAMNAY010000092.1, read on the forward strand.
TTTCGTTCAGGTTCAGCAGGCTCCAGAATGCGATTATCTCAGTCGGAATCACCGCGCGCATTCAAAGCTCCCAATCCTCCTGATCCTGCAATATTTCCGCCGAATTTGCGATCTGCGTAAGTAACTGCATATCCTCAGAGATCAGGACTGCACGGCTGCACCAGTCCAGATCGTTTTGATCGAAGAGAAGGAGATCCAGCGAATATTGCACCGGAACGGTCTCCTCTTTCTCCCGTAATATGACAAATCCCTTTGCTGTCTCATTTTCAAAATGATAGATATCCTTCGTCCGGTAGGCTTCGTTGCCAAAGACCGCCTGCTTTTCTGTTTTGCATTTCCAGACCTTCTCCTTGGCGCTGAGCGCCGTGGTGTACAGCGACCGGGCTCGTGAAACCTCCGGCTTGATGCTCGGCCAATGCTCGTCATACTGATCTTCTGTCAGATTGAGGATAAAATCCCAGAGCTCATATTCATTTTCCGGTACACTGCGATTATACGCCCAGATGCCTTTCTCCAGATAAACCGGCTTGATTCCGCAATGGTCATAGGATGCCGCAAGGCTGCTGAATCTGACATACACCTGCGTTGTCTGCATCAGCCCTTCGTTCGCATTTGTATACAGCATTCCGTGCGCATCTGTTTTGACATATTCCAGA
>CAMNAY010000093.1 GCA_946531975.1 uncultured Ruminococcus sp.
AGCCTTCTTCGTGGTCGTTGTGGTGGTTGCAGAGGAGGCCTTCTTTGTGGTAGTTGTGGTGGTTGCGGAGGAAGCTTTCTTTGTGGTGGTTGTGGTGGTTGCGGAGGAAGCCTTCTTCGTGGTGGTTGTGGTCGTCGCAGAGGAAGCCTTCTTCGCGGTTGTTGTTGTTGTGAGCGCGGAAGTCGTTGTTGTTGCAGAGTCCTGCTGCGAATCCTCAGTGAAAGTCAGCAGAGCGGTTGTATCAGACGATTCATCTGCTGCGGTTTCATCCGAAGCAGCAGTTGTTTCGGTTGTGCCGGCAGCAGTGTCATCTGTTTGAGCCGGTTCTTCGTCTGCATCGGCAGTTACCTGCGCAGGCACGGCGGTATCTGCTGCCAGTGTCAGAGATGCGGCAGGGGAGGCAGCGGTGTGAAGCACTGCCGCCGAGAGCAGAACACAGAGAAGTGTTTTGAGTTTGTGTTGCATAAAGTGCATTCCTTTCATTTGCGTGCAGAGAGCCGGTCAGCGATCATCCGGATCAGATCGCCTGCCGGATCCAGATCAGTCAGAGCATAGAGCATCCGGCAGCCGACGGCATCTTCGATTTCTCCGATGACATATCCGCCGTCCGGAGACCGCAGAAAATCAATTCCGGCAAAATCCAGCGGAAGAATCTCCAGCACCTGCTGTACGAGCTGCCGGATCTGTGCATCCGGCTGATACAGCTGTGCTGCGCCGCCGAGCGAAAAATTGCTGCGGAAATCCCGCTCGGAGGTGCGCAGAACAGACGCATAGATCTGTCCGCCGAGTACATAGACTCTGAGATCCCAGCCGGTCTGCATCAGCTTTTGCAGCAGAAACGGACGCTGCATGGTCTGCATTGCCTGTTTCAGTGCATTGGGGTCGGACAGCAGGGCAACGCCTGCACCGCCGTGCCCGTCAGCGGGCTTTGCGATGAGCGGCGGGATCAGACCGGCGGCATCCGCATCCTGTCGGATGAGAACGGTGTCGGCGGTCGGCAGTCCGTGTGTGCGGAGAAAGCAGTGTGTGCGGTACTTGTCATTGGTGACAGCAGTAACCTGTGTACTATTGAATACGGGGATCCGGAGTGTTCCCTCACAGTATTCGGAGACCGCAGCGATGCGGCTGCGGTTGAGGGCGAAACAGGGACGGACGTCTGCCGGAAAGCCTTCATCTGTAATACAGAGCCGGAGAGAAAGCCCCTCCGACTCTGCACGGTCACATAACTGCTGAATAAACCATTGATTGCGTTTTGCGTCCGGAGCCGTATAGAACAGCAGACCGAGCGGTTTGCTCATTCTGCGTCCTTGATCTGGCTGCGGATATGCCACATGATGCTGGTAGCGGGATTGATACCGCAGGCATCAATGGTGCTCTGAAGCTGCGGGTTGGAATTGACCTCGCAGATATAGCGCTCGTTTTCGTCCTTGCCGTACAGGAGATCGACACCGGCGAAATCAAGACCGAGGGCAGCAGCAGCATCGACTGCGAGCTTTTCCTCCAGCGGGGTGAGCGCTCTGGCGGTTGCGGTGCCGCCGAGCTCCATGTTCGAGCGGAACTGATCCTTGGAGACGGACTGACGCTCCATTGCGCAGATTGCCTTTCCGCCGACAACGGTGACACGGAGATCCTTTCCGGCACTCTCGCGGATAAAGCGCTGGAAGATGCAGTCATGCTCACCGATATGAGTCAGGATACGCTCAGCTTCCTTGACATTATTTGCGAGATAGACCTGCTGACCGAAGCTGCCCTTATTCTCCTTGATGACGAGCGGCCAGCCGAGAATTCTGGCAGCCTGCTCTGCGGACGCCGGATCGCGCTTGCAGCCGGGGAAGCAGATCGGTGCGGGAATGGTATCAGGAATCGGGAGACCGGCAGCAGCAAGTTTGAGTGCAGTCTCCGCCTTATCGTCAGCGAGCTGGATTGCGGCGGCGGAATTGAACAGCCGCAGGCCGGACAGCTCCATTGCCTTTGCGAGCAGAACGTCCTTATCCCAGAACAGTACAAAGGAGGGCTTGGGTTCCCGTGCCTTGGAGCCGATGATCGTCGGGCGCTGTGCAGAGGTCCACTTGGAGAAGTGCAGACCTGCTTTTTCTGCGGACTCCTGAAGTGTTCTGTAAAGCGCATTGAACTTTGCAGGGTTGTAATAGCTGTTCACGATCAGCCAGCCGTTGTAGATATCCATCGTAAAAATCCTCCCAGAAATCAGAAAATAAACGGCAAAACGCCATTATTTTTATTTTACTACAAAACCGTAAAAAAGTCAACAGTTTCCCTGATTTTCCGGAAATCCGGCGCACAGGAAAAACACAAGGATTCCGGCGGAAAAATGCTCACGCCGGAATCCGGATCTCAGGGTATGGGGTTCAATGCAGAAGAATGTACAGTGCAGCGCCGCCGATGAGCAGTGCGGTATTGATTTTGCCGAGAAGACTGCACGGCTTTGCGATCTGCGGACGGCGAACCGCCCACTGCCTGCTCTGAATTCTGCCGAATCCGGGAATGAGCAGACTTTTGAGGATCAGGGCGGGGGTGAGCTTTGCCTGCTTATCCAGCAGCGCGAGCTGTGCGCGTCGGACTGCCGCGGGATTCAGAACATATTTGCAGCGGACGCAGACACTCGCGCCCTCATCGACCTGTGCGCCGCAGTTGGTGCAGTAAACGGCGCCGGTTGTGCGGTAGACATACTTCTGCGGTGCGACCTCAAAGAGCGATTTGCTCGCCTCACTTTCGAGGTCTACGCCGGTGACATTATTGATGAACTGGAAAATGCGGTGACTTTTTTCGTATTTGGCGCGGCGTGCGCGGATGCGCTGTGCGCCGAGGCGGAGCGCCTGCGGGTTAAGGACAAAGTGGCAGTTGACACAGACACTGGCAGCCTTCAGAACCGGCTGACCGCAGTTTCTGCAAAAACAGCGTTCGGGATCCCGCATAACCTCCTGTGTGCGCATTGCCTGTGCAGCAGCGGCATGTTTCTGCTGCGTGAACACTGCGCTGTCCGGTACCTGTTCATAGGACTGGACGTCAATGACCTGCGGCTCCTCCTGATAATCGTATTGTTTCAATCTGGTTCCTCCGTCGTAAGCAGTCAGAGCGGTGTGCGGTTCAGCCGCCGAGCCGGAGCATTTCGTCGAGGCAGTGCCGCGCAGCGCGTGCGGTCTCATCGGGGAGCGTCAGTTCCTGCGCAGTGCCGTCCGCGATCTCCGTGAGGACACGCAGGATATCGGCTGCGGAGGTAATGCGCATATCCGGGCAGCACAGGCGGTTGGAGAGCGGATAGAACCGCTTTTCGGGACATTCCAGTGTCAGATGCTGGACAATGCTGATCTCGGTACCGATGATAAATTCCTTCTGCTCTGATTTCCGTGCAAAGTTCAGGATACCGGAGGTTGCGCCGACATAGTCCGCCATTGCGGAGATTTCCGGCTTGCATTCCGGATGCACGAGCAGCAGGGCATTCGGGTGTGCGGCTTTTGCAGCGCGTGCTTCCTCCGGTGTGATGCTGCTGTGGTGCGGACATCCGCCGCTGAGGAAATGCAGATGCTTGTCAGGACATTGCTTCTGCGTATAGGCGCCGAGATTGCAGTCCGGGATGAACAGAATCTCCTTCTGCTGCATATTCCCGACGATCTGCACCGCCGAGGACGAGGTCACGCAGACATCGCTGACTGCCTTGACCGCTGCGGTTGTGTTGACATAGGCGACGACAGCGCAGCCCGGATACTTGGCTTTTTCCGCGAGGATTTCCTCCGGCGAAAACTGCTCTGCCATCGGGCAGCCGGCTGCGGGATTCGCTTCATAGACCTGTTTCTCCGGATTCAGGAGCTTTGCGGTCTCTGCCATGAACCGCACGCCGCAGACCAGCAGTTTTTTTGCATCGGTTTTTCCGGCGGCTGCACTGAGCTTATAGCTGTCGCCGGTGATATCGGCGATCTCCAGAATATCAGGGGACTGATAGCTGTGGGCGAGAATACACACGCCGGTCTCCGCCTTCCGTCTGCGGATCTCCTGCTGAATCTCAGGAATTGTTCTCATTTTCTGTATGTTCCTCCTGTGACGGGACATCTTCCTCCGGATTGTCATGCGGTTCCGCAGGTTCTGCGGTGCCGGAGATTTCTGTGTCCGGTTCTGCTGTTTCTTTTGCCTTGGCTTTCGCTTCCGCCTCTTCCTGTTCCGGGTCATGTGCGACCGGCGGTTCGTCCGGTTTATCCGCATAGTGTATTTCGTTTGTCATATAGCTGTCGATTTCGGAGGGCAGTCCTTTTTTATTCAGGCGCTCTTTCAGGAAGTCGGAGAACAGCGCATACATTGCCGCAAACAGCGGAACGAATGCGACCATGCCGATGAATCCGAACATGCCGCCGCCGACAACGATCGCAAACAGAATCCAGAACATCGGCAGACCGAGCGTGTCTCCGAGGATTTTCGGACCGAGGATATTGCCGTCAAACTGCTGCAATACCAGAATGAAAATGACGAACGGAATGACCTTCCGCGGCTCTGAGAGCAGAATCAGCACACCGCTCGGCACGGCACCGATGATCGGACCGAAGAACGGGATGATGTTGGTGACGCCGACGATGATAGCGATCAGCGTGACATAGGGCATGTTGAGGATGGTCATGCCGATGAAGCAGAGCAGACCGATGATCAGGGAGTCCAGCGTCTTTCCGGAAAGGAAGTGCATGAACGTGTAGCTGACATGCGAGCCGATGCGCAGGAACCGGTGAACCCGCGCTTCCGGCAGTGTGGCATAGAGCAGCTTGCGCGCCTGCGCGAGATACCGCTCCTTGTTATAGAGCAGGTAGACTGTCATGACCATGCCGATCAGGATGTTTTTCAGCCATGTGACGATCGAAACGGCACTGGTCGTGACAATGCTGAGGAAGTCGCCGCCGCCGCTGATGATATTATCGAGCTTTGGTTCAAACTGATCCGCGAAGTTGTTGACATTTTTCTGTGCGGTGTCCCAGACGGACATCAGTGCGGAATAGAGCTGCGGCTGGGAATCCTTCAGACCGGAGATCCGGTTGTTGATCCATTTGGTGATGCTGGAGAGGTAGTCCGGCAGGTTGACCAGCAGGTTTTTGATGCTGGAGATCAGCTCCGGGACGATCGCTGCGACCAGACCGATGATCGCAGCAAAGACGATCAGCATGGTCAGCGTCACGGAGAGCGCACGCTTGAGGCGGGGGTGCGGCTTTTTGCGGTCGGTGAGCTTTCCGAGTCTCGCCTCGATCCAGTTGACAAGCGGGCTGAGCAGATAGGCGAAGACCAGACCGATGATAATCGGTGCGAGAACCGTGAGGATTTCCTCTCCGACCCGGACCAGCGCATTGAAGCGCCAGACGGCAATGCCGATCAGCAGGCAAATCGTGAATGTCCAGACAGCAGCTTTTGCGATTGAGCGCTGTCTCGCATCCATTCGTATCTTCATTTGAGTTGTTTCACACTCCTTACATTGACTTCAGGTGATGTGTTGTGTACAGATCTATTATACATGAAACCGCAGAAAAAAGAAAGCCTTTTCCGGAAATTTTCAGAAAACTGTTAGAAAGAGTTACGAACATGCGTTTGAAAACTGCTGAAAATTGAAATTTCTTGAAAAATTTCGCTTTAGGACTTTTCATTTCCGCAGATTTATGCTATAATAACAATGTATTGCCGGAAGTATGTCCTCCGCCCGCAACGGCAGGGAAGACAGCGCTTCTGTACTATATATATTTACTGTAATCTTGAAAGGAACGTTTCATGCAGAGCATGACCGAAATCAGGCAGGCAGCACTCAGACAGTATCTCACCGCAAAGGGGCTGAATCAGCCGCAGCAGGAAGCGGTCTGTACTGTCAGCGGACCCGTCAGCGTGCTTGCGGGCGCGGGCAGCGGCAAGACCACTGCGATCGTCAACCGCATCGCGTTCATGATGCGGTTCGGAGATGCGTATTACGGAGAGGTGCCGCCCTGCTCACCGGAGGATACGGCGTTTCTGGAACAGGTCGCGGAGGGCAAGGCGGAACCGGATGAGCAGCGGCTCACGGAACTGCTGGGCTTTGCGCCCGTTCCCGGCTGGCGCATCCTCGCGATCACATTTACCAATAAAGCGGCTGCTGAGCTGAAAAGCCGGCTCGAAACGATGCTCGGTGAATCTGCGGCGGATGTCTGGGCAGCGACCTTCCACAGTGCATGCGTCCGGATCCTGCGGCAGCACATCGACCGGCTCGGATACAGCAGCGATTTTACGATCTACGATGCGGACGACAGCCAGCGTGTTGTCGCTGCATGCGTCAAGGATCCTGCATTGCAGGAGCCGGGCAGGGGATATGCGATGGAAAAAGCATTCCCGCCCAAAGCCGTCGCGCATGAGATCAGCCGCGCAAAGGACAGACTTCTCTCACCGGAGGAGCTGTATGATGATGCGGAGGGCGATTTCCGTCTCTGCAAAATCGCACAGATCTACGCGGCATATCAGAAGCGGCTGAAGGAGTCCAATGCCGTGGACTTTGACGATATCATCTCGCTGACTGTTCAGCTGTTCCGCGAAAATCCCGATGTGCTGGAGAAATATCAGAACCGCTGCCGGTATCTGCTGGTGGACGAGTATCAGGATACGAACCCCGCACAGTATGAGCTGATCCGGCTGCTGGCTGAGCGGCACCGGAATCTCTGCGTGGTCGGCGACGACGACCAGAGGATTTATAAATTCCGCGGCGCAACC
>CAMNAY010000094.1 GCA_946531975.1 uncultured Ruminococcus sp.
GAAAATTTGTCAAGCCCTTTCGGCAAGTTTTTTTCGATTTGTTTGTCGCTCTCTCGCGGCGACTTGTATATAATACCACACTTTTCCGGAAAAGTCAACCCCTTTCGACGTAAAACGAATCGCGACTTTTCTTCGGATTTTTGTGCCAATTTGCCATAAGATTTATTTCTTCGCCTGCCCGTCGGTCTCGCAGTTCCCTAAAATCACCGTAAATACGTTAATTCCGTTTGCGCTCTCCGCTGTGATCGTTCCGTTGTGCAGCTCTGCAATGCTCTTTGCGACACAGAGTCCGAGCCCGTATCCGCCTGTTTCTCTCGCCCTCGAAGGATCCGCGCGGTAAAAACGGTCAAATATTTTTGTCAGATCCTCCTCCGAGATCGGCTCTCCGGAATTAGAGATGACAATTCTGAGCTGCTGTTTCCGGTCATGATTTGCAACAACCCGGATTTTCCCGCCGACGGGCGTATACATTTGTGCATTGTCCAGCAGCGCTTCGATCATCTGCCGGATGCGCTTCCAGTCGCCGTTATATTTCATATCCGGCGTCATATCGTAATCGAAATCGCGCCCGGCTTCAAAGATATCCGTTTCGCGCTCCATGCACAGTCCTTCGATCAGATCGGAGATATTCAGGTCTTCTCTGTCAAGATGAATCTCGCCGGCGTCAATTTTCGCAAGGAACAGCAGATCACCGACCAGCCCGGACATCCGCTGCGTCTCGTCTTTGATGCTGTCGAGGAACTTCTCCTGCGTCTCGATCGGCGCATCCGGATTAGACAGCACCGCCTCGGTATTCGCCGCAATCACCGTCAGCGGCGTTTTCAGCTCATGCGTTGCATCTGATACAAAGTCATTCTGCTTGTCAAAAGCCGTCTTGATCGGCTTGCTGACCCACATCGCCAGCAGGATACTGACCGGTGTCAGCAGAACCATGCCCAGCAGCGTAAAGAGAATCGTATTCCTTCGCAGGCGCTTTGCCATGCTTTCTTCCTGTGTGCATTCCGCTACGACCGCATACACGCCGCCGCGCCGCGGGATTGCCAGCGAACGGTAGCGTCTGCCGCAGACTTCCAGCTCCTTGATTTTCTGCACGTCGCGGATTCCGATTTCCTTCGCCATCGCCTCCATCGTTTCGCCGGTCAGACCGAGATGCGACTGCTCATATTTCCTGATCTTGCCGTTTTCGTCAATCTCCAGCGCAGCCATGCCGCGCGTCTCGTCCGTCAGAGTCTGCGATTCGATCGCCTTTTGCAGTGCGCGTTCCGTCTCCCCGATCTCTGCCTGATATAAGTACAGACTGATGCCGCTGCACAGCGCCGCAAGAAGCAGCAGAAGCAGCGCCCAGCTGATCAGTATAAACCGGAGCCTGAGTTTTCGCTGCACGGTCACTCCCCCTTTTTCGTACTATATAGTATATTATACTGCATGTCCCCGCATCCGTGAAGTCCTTTTCTTTCAATTTCATCCATTGATACCAAAAATCCGCCGTCCTGCCTTCAAAATTCGGTATTCTGCCCCTTCCCAAAAAGTTCAAAATATGGTATAATAACTGTGTGTGCAAATTTTGCTCGGCCGCAGGCTTTGAATGCGGCAGGAAAGGAATGAAGTTATCATGCAAACCGATTTCGCGAAGGAAACCGCCCTTTATCAGCTCTGGAGAGAGCACGCGGTGGATGATCCTGATCTCGTAACAGAGCTTCAGAGCATCAGCGGAGACAACGAGGCAATCCGCGAGCGCTTCTACCGTGATCTGGAATTCGGCACCGGCGGCCTGCGCGGCGTGCTCGGCGCAGGTACGGCTCAGATGAATATTTATACAGTCCGCCGCGCCACACAGGGTCTTGCTGACTATGTAAACGGCTCCTTCACAGAGCCGAGTGTTGCAATCTCCTATGACAGCCGGATCAAGTCCGACACGTTTGCGAAAGCTGCTGCTTCTGTTCTTGCAGCAAACGGCATCCGTGTCCACCTCTATTCCGAGCTGATGCCGACCCCGATGCTGTCCTTCGCCGTGCGTGCGCTGCACTGTTCGGCAGGTATTATGGTCACGGCAAGCCACAACCCCGCAAAGTATAACGGCTACAAGGTCTACGGCCCGGACGGCTGCCAGATCACGCTCGATGTCGCGAACACCGTCATCAGCAAGATCAAAGCGGTCGATATCTTCAATGATGTCAAGACTGTTGACTTTGATGCGGCAGTTGCTGACGGTATGATCTCCTACATTCAGGCAGATGTCATCGAGGACTACTACAAGAATGTTCTGGCACAGGGCATCAATACTGCACTGTGTCCGCAAAGCGGTCTGAAGATCGTCTATACGCCGCTCAACGGCACCGGCAACAAGCCTGTCCGTGAGATTCTCAAGCGCATCGGCATCTCCGATGTCACAGTCGTTCCGGAGCAGGAGCTGCCGGACGGCAACTTCACAACCTGCCCGTATCCGAATCCGGAGATCCGTGAGGCACTCGAATACGGTCTGCGTCTGTGCGATCAGGTTCAGCCGGATCTGCTCCTCGCAACCGACCCCGACTGTGACCGTGTCGGCATCGCTGTGCCGGACGGAAACGGCGGATATGCGCTGTTCTCCGGCAACGAAGTCGGCGCAATGCTGCTGGCGTACATCTGTGAGCAGCGCACAAAGCTCGGCACGATGCCGAAGAACCCGATCGCTGTCAAGACGATTGTCACAACCGATCTGGTCAAGCCGATCGCTGAGCAATACGGCGTGCAGATCATCGACGTTCTCACCGGCTTCAAGTTTATCGGCGAGCAGATCGCTCTGCTGGAAGAAAAAGGCGAGGAGAACCGCTATATCTTCGGCTTTGAGGAGAGCTACGGCTATCTCGCAGGCACCTATGTCCGCGATAAGGACGCTGTCGTCGCATCCATGCTGATCGTCGAAATGGCTGCCTACTACCGCACAAAGGGCATCACTATGATGCAGGCGCGTGAAAACCTGTACAGCAAGTACGGCGTGTTCAAGCACAAGCAGGAGAGCTTTGCATTTGAAGGCGTCAGCGGCATGCACATCATGCAGGAAATCATGAAATCGCTCCGCACTGATGCGCCGAAGGAGATCGGCGGTCTGAAGGTGATCGAATCCGCGGACTACCTCACCGGTCTGTTCACGAACGCGGAAACCGGCGCAACCCGCCCGACCAATCTCCCGAAGTCCGATGTCGTTTCGTTCCTCCTGCCCGGTCATGCCAGCGTCATCGTCCGTCCCTCCGGCACCGAGCCGAAGATCAAGGCGTACTACACCACGACCGGAAAGACCATGGCGGACGCCGAGGCAATCGAGGAGAAGCTCCGCGCAAGCATGCAGGGAATACTGAAAAAATAATTGCAAAACCCCTTGCTTTTTCTCTGAAAGTATGATATAATATTGTTCGTGTTTGATTCATAGCACTACTGTCCGAACAGTAACCGGATGGGCTGTTATGTCAATGATACAACAACTCAAAAACCGAAAGAGGTGAAAATCAATGGCAAAGGAAGGCATCCATCCGGTATGCGAGAAGACCACGATCACCTGCCACTGCGGCAATGTCATCGAGGTTCTTTCTACGAAGAAGGACATCAAGGTTGAAATCTGCTCCAAGTGCCACCCGTTCTTCACGGGCAAGCAGAAGCTGGTTGATACCGGCGGACGTGTCGAGCGCTTCAACAAGCGTTTCAACCGCAAGTAAGATTTGCAAAGAAAAACCAGTCGCTTAGAGCGGCTGGTTTTCTTTTTGTGCAGGATGCTCGAATCGCGATATATCGAGCCTCGATGTATTGTGCAGTTCACAGAATCGAAGAAAATCCCTTGACAAATATATCGAGGTGTGATATACTAGCATTGCAGTGAGATACATTGCACTTCGATATATCGAACCGAAATAGATTGAGGTGAAACACATGACCGATAAAATTCGCCGTGTCTATGTCCCGATGACCGAAACAGGCTTCTATATCCTGTTCTGTCTGCGGGAGGAAATGCACGGGTACAGCATCGGGCAGCGCGTCCGGGAGATGACCGACGGTGCTGTGATCATCAGCGCCGGCACAATGTACGGCACGCTCTCGAAAATGGAAAAGGACGGACTGATCCGGTTCGTCCGCGAGGAGGAGAAACGAAAGCTCTACTGCATCACGGAGCTGGGAACAGAGGTCCTCAATCTCGAAATCGAACGCATCAAGCGGCTTTACAGAAACATCGGAGGGAATTAAAATGGGCGGCAAGTCAAAGGATATCAAGAGAGTTTTTAAGGTATTTCAGCTTGTAGACTATGAAAAAGAGGAGAAATACCTCAGCGAAATGCATGCGAGCGGCTGGCGCTTTGTCGATACGAACGGCTACAAATACACGTTCGAGCGCTGTGAGCCGGAAAACGTCGTCTACCGCATCTATTGCTCGAATCTGAAGGAAGACCGCGAGAATCTCACGACCCTGTTCCGCGATTACGGCTGGGAGTATCTGCTTTCCGTGCAGTCTCACAGCTATTTCCGCAGACCCGCAGAAGGGCTGAGCGCCGAGGAGCAGGACCTGTTCAGCGATACGGAAACACGCATGGGTATCGTGCGCAGAATGATCTTTGCAAAGGTCGGACTGCTTGTGTTCCTGCTGATCCTGATCATTGTGCCGAATATCCTGCGCTTTACCGGCATTGTCAGGAAGGGCAGCGAGGGAAAGTGGGGCGTGACAATGCTGATCACATACAGCCTGCTTCTGCTGATCTACATCTGCTACATCAGCCACGCGATCCGCGGATATTACCGGCTGAAGAAAAAATATCAGAGCACACAGTAATCATTGCGCGCAGGAACCGGAGGAGGCAGCCTGCCGCCGGCGCATCTGCTGCCAGCTCACATAGCCGTAGAGGTCATTGACCAGAAACGTCACGAAGCAGACCGCAACGCTGATATAGGACGCATCTGTCCGCGCTGCGATGACCCAGAGCGCAATCAGCACAACGTCATTCGCTGCATAGGCGAGCGCATACTGCGCACTGCGCCGGAAGGTCAGATAGACCGCGAGAAAGCTCGTCGCGACGGAGAGCGTGCTCAGCGCAAGATTCTGCGTACCGAATGCCCGCAGGATGAAAAAGAACACATACGTGACCGCACCCGTCAGCAGAACGCTCAGGAGCGCCTCTGTGCGCGTCAGCGTATTCACCGCGACCTCAGACCGCTGCCCCTTGAACGGGTGCCGCAGCCACGCGATCAGCGAAAACAGCGCCATGGGTCCGGTCATGCCGAGATAGGTCACCATTTCCCCGTAATACCGGAACGAATACGAGATGATGCCGTACAGCACGCTGAACAGTACCATGAGCAGCTGCCCGAAGGGATTGCCCTTTGCATTGAAGATCAGCGAGGTCACGCCGATCAGACTTGCTGCGAGCGTCAGCCAGCTCTCACGGTCAAAGATTCCGAACGCAAGCACGGTCAGCAGCACCGACCCTGCCCACAGCCGCTTTTCATTGCGCGTCAGTTGATTCATCAGATCCTCCCAAACAAAAAACGCATTCGGTACACATCTGCAAAGACCTAACGATGTGTACGGAATGCGTTTCGCATTGCGGACTACCCGGCGGCAGCCCTGTTATCGCGATTATTATAACACAGATACGTGCTTTTTGTCAAGCCAAAAAAATCTGAAAAAATTTGCAAAAAGGGGTTGACAAATCGAAGGTTTTGTGCTATAATAATATCTGTTGTGAGGGTGTAGCTCAGTTGGTTAGAGTACCTGCTTGACATGCAGGGGGTCATCGGTTCAAGTCCGCTCATCCTCATCCAAAAAAGCATCTGCGAAAGCAGGTGCTTTTAGTTTTGCCCGTTTTCCGGTTTGCTCCCCTGTATTTCATACAGACGAAAAGAGTGCACCACGTTTCCGTGATGCACTCTTTTTTGTTCATCAATCCTGTCATACGGGACAGTGTGCTGTTTCATTCTGAATGCACACCGCGTCGAACGATTCCAGAGAGATCAGAACTTGCGCTTGCGTGCTGCTTCAGACTTCTTCTTGCGCTTTACGGAAGGCTTCTCATAATGTTCACGCTTCCGAACTTCAGCGATGACGCCGTCTTTTGCGCAAGAACGCTTGAAACGCTTCAGAGCGGTATCCAAGGACTCGTTCTTACCAACGCGTACTTCTGCCACGAATTTTTCCCTCCCTTTGTCCATCGACAGAGGCTATCTATAAAGACGCATCCGTTGCCGGACACTCCTTATAAGCAATTAGTCAAATACATGTATATTGTATCACAAATTATACGGTTTGTCAAGCTGATTTTGCCTGAGAGGTCAATTCCGCTTGTTTTTCGTTAATTTGCTACAAAATTCATCAGCTTATTTTGTACATATATCCGCTTGCGGACAGTTTTGCCTGCGAGGGCTTCCTGCACCTTCGGATCCTCCATTGCCAGCGCAGCAACGGTCTCCTCATCGGCACCCTGCGGGATCATCAGCTTCGCCTTGATCTTGCCGCAGAGCTGCACAACGATCTCGACCTGCTCGTCAATGCACAGTGCCGGATCAAAATCGACCCACTTCTGCTCATTCAGCACGCCGAATCCCATGATGCTGAACAGCTCCTCCGTCGCGTGCGGTGCAAACGGATTGAGCAGGATGAGCAGCGAGCGGTACTCTGCCTTGTTGACACTGCCGGCCGCATAGATATCGTTGACCAGTGTCATCATCGCTGCGATTGCGGTGTTGAACTT